>JAEYZJ010000076.1 GCA_023430705.1 Pseudomonadota bacterium
GCGCGGTGCAGAACGACGTGTCCGCCTTCGTCGATGGCGGCATCCTCGGCCAGCTCAGCGGGAACGACAAGTCGCAGGCCGCGAGCGCGCAGTTCAATGCGCTGACCTTCGGTCGCCCCGGCGCCCCGCGCGCCTGGAACGGCGACAAGGGTGTGACCGGCTCGGTGACGGTTGGTCCCTATGTGCGGGTCAACAACATCGACTGCCGCGACTTCACCCACACGGTGACCATCGCCGGCACGCCGCATGTCAAGAAGGGCACCGCCTGCCGCGACATGACCGGCAACTGGTCGGTGGCCGGCTGACGCCGAAAACGTGAGGGCCCGCAAGGCCCTGCATAGCCATTTGTTTACCGACGCGCGCGTAGGGTCGAGGACTGCCTCGGCCCTTTATTGCCCTTCGGTTTCCATGAACGACAGTTCTGCCGCTGCCTCATCCAAAGACAGCGCGCCCGCGCGCCAGCCGCGGGGCGTCGTGAGGCCTTTTCTCGGCCTGATCGATGCGGTGATCGTGCCGGGCAAGCCGACCTTCGATTTCGACGGCGCCGTGGCCGAGGAGCATGCGCGGTCGGTCTGGACCTGGATGGTGCGGGACCTCGCCCCCGACCTGATCGACGCCGACCTCGACGAGACCGATCCCGCTGCCTGCGACAAGCTCGAACTCGTGCTGCCCGAACTGCTGCAGCGGGCGCGTGCCACCATCGCCAACCTGTCGGGCGAGCCCGAGCGGCGCCTGAGGGTGCAGCTCGGCGGCGACGACGTGCTGGCTCGAATGCCGATGATCCTGCAGGCGATCAAGGGCCGAGCGCTGTTCGACAAGGCCCAGGCCTTCGGCCGGGCGGTCAACGGCATGAGCGACGATGCCGCGCTGGCGCTGGCACTGCAGTCGATGCCGCTGAACGATCCGGCCGTCACGGCGCTGCTGATGCAGGCGGCGCTCGGGCAGGTGAACAATCCCGGCCGGCTGATGGGCGCGGTGATCCGGATCGCCGACTCGTCCACCGAGCAGGCGGTGCAGCGCGCCGGCTTCGGACCGCTCGTCGACGCCATCCTGAGCCATGCCCAGGCCCAGATTCCCCCGTTGCAGCAGTTCGGCGCCTTTGCCGACATCGACCTCATCTGCCGCTCCGTCGCCCGCTTCCATCGCCTGATGCGCGCCGTCACCGGCTATGTCGAGCTGGGCCGGGTGACGCGCTGGTCGACGATCGTCGCCGGGCTGACGACGACCGTCTCGGAACTGATCGAGCCGCGGCTGCGCGATGTCGGGCCGACCGTGAACCTGGCGCTGCGCCGCCACAACGGCACCGATCGCATCGACAGCGACCAGGTGCTCTCCGCCCTCAGCGGCTGCTACGTGCTGGCCACGGTGCGCGACTGCCGCCAGTCGCTTGCGCTCAATGCGCTGTTCGACCAGATCTGGACGCAGGTGGGACAGGCGCTGGAAATCCACGTCCAGCGCAACCTCGACCTGTTCCGGCACAACCCGGCGGACCGGGTGATCGCGGCGCGGCTCGACGCGGCGATCAAGATGGCCGAGCTGCGCTTCAACCCCGACTATGCCGAGGTGCTGCGCCGCGCCCGCGACGGCGCCGAACGCCGCGCCGGGTAGGCCGGCAGGATCAGCCGGCGGGCTTCAGTCTTTCGACGAGGGTCGCCGCCACGGCCGTGCCGGCATCGCGGACGAAGACCGAGCCTTCGATGCCCGTGGCCATCAGCGCGATGCCGCCATTGTTGCGGCCGCGCGGCGGGGCATAGATGACGCCAACCGCCTGCCGCGGATCGCTGGTATGCGAGTTCTCGAACACGAGGCAGCCCGGCCCGAAGCTGCGGGCATCGGCGGCCGAGACGGCCCAGACCAGCGGCTTGTCCCCGAAGCGGCCGACGAGCCATGCGGGCGGCGCCGGCACCGCCGCCGGATCCGGCCGGACCGGTGCGGCGACGCGCCAGCCGGTATCGGCGATCTCGCCGGCGAGGCCGCAGCGCTCGGAGGCGATCGCCCCGGCATCACGCGGTGTAATGGCCCCGATGTCGACGGCCGCCGCGATGTCGCCGATGCTGAGCTGCACCGCGCGGATGGCGATGCCCGAGATCCCCTGCTTGCCGGGAGCCGCGATGCGTCGGGTGACGAACGATCCACCCCGGTCGAGATAGGCAGAGCCACGCCCCCCTGGCCGGAACGGCGCCACCGGCGTGCGGGCGTCCGGGGTCTCGAAGGCGGAATCGATCAGCTGCTCCACGATGGCCGGCGCGCGCTTGCCGAGCGCGGCAAGAACCGCGGCCTTGCCGCTTGCGACGACGGCAGCGGTGGAGCGCCAGCCGGCCGCGGAGCCGGCGATGCTGATGCCGGGCACCGCGCCGTCGGCGATCAGCCAGCCATGCGCATCATCCCATTTCGCCGTGCCGCCGGCGCGCAGCCAGAGCAGCAGGTCGGGCTGCCAGCCGCCCGAGGCAATCAACTGGTCGGTCTCGATGGCGGTCGAATCCTGGCTGATCTCGTCGATGTTGACGGCAAAGCCGACGCGCAGCCCGGGCTGGTTGCGCGCCAGCGGGCCGGCATGGCTGGGCGCCAGCGCCGAGGCCAGCGTGATGCCGGAGGCCTTGGCGAAATCGACGAAGCGCGAGACCGGCGCGAGGCGGGAATCGACGATGCGCTGCACGTTCACCCCGGCATCGGCGGCATGGAGCGCCACCCGGTAGGCGAAGCTGTGCGGCGTGGTGAAGAGCGCGCGCCGGCCCGGCCAGACGCCGAAACGCGCGGCGCGCTGGTAGGCGGCAAGTCCGCCGACGATCCCCGGCGTCCGGTTGCCCGGAAAGAGCGGCAGCCGCTCCAGCATGCCGGTGGCGACGACGACGTGCCTTGCCTCGACGGCAAGGACGCGCGCTGCCGGCCGGCCGTCCGCGACCGTGACCTGGTGAACGCGCACCGTGGTGCCCGCGACGGCGAAGGCATCGGCGAGGTTGAGGATGGTGACGCCGACGCCGAGGCTGGCCTGCAGCGACCGGATCAGCGCTTCGGGCGGCTCCTCGCCGTCGGCGGCCCCGAAATAGCCGATCGCGCCGCCCGGCAGCCTGCCGCGTTCGACGATCACCGCCGACTTGCCTGCCGCAGCAGCAGCCGCCGCCGCGGCCAGCCCGGCGATGCCGCCGCCGATGATGGCGAAATCCACCGACAACGTCTCGGAGGGCGCGGCGTCCTGCCAGTACGGCAACGGCGCGGAGAGTTCGCCCGAACTCGTGTTGAACGCGCGCCCGAAGCGCGGCAGCCGGAGCAGGCTGAGCAGGCCCGAGGGGCCGGCGGGATCGCGGCGCGTGCCCACGGTGGTGAGGTCGAGCCCGTTGAGGGCGGGCGTGCGCTCCATCGGCAGGAGCAGGTCCTTGCCCAGCCGGACCAGCGGGCAGAAGCTCTCGTCGAGGGCGATGGGCTGGTCCTCGTGCCGGCCGGCGATCCGGAAGCCGGAGGCAAGGGCGGCCGAAAGCACGGTGTCGCCTTCGAAGCCGTGGACGGTGCGTCCGTTGAGGCGGAAGCGCAGGGGGCGGTCGCGGTTGATCTCGGCGCCGCCGAAGCCGTGCGGGGCGTCGGCCGGGAGGCGATTATGGGTGTCCGTCAAGCCGGCACCACGCTGTAATCGGAAACGAGCTGGCGGAGGTTGCCCCGCGTCGGGCCGCGGGCGGCGAACCAGCTCGCCTCGTCGGGCGGACTGGAGCCGTCGAGGTGGCGGGCGAGGGCGGGCGCATAGAAGGGCGCGGCCATGCCGAGACCGGCAACAAGAACGACCCTGCTGCCGCGCGCCGGCCCGATATAGGGCGCCCCGTCGAGGGTACGCACCGCACTGAGCCGAGTCTCGCCGGCCAGCCGCAGCGTGCCGGCGCGCGCCACCGCACTGCCGAGCCGCGCATGCGCGGTGACCGGGTCGCCGCTGACCAGCGCGGAAATGGCGACGCGCCCATCCTGCTCCAGCATGACGCCGCGATCGAGGAAGCCGACGAAGGGCGAGGGAAGGGGCCGGCCGCCCTCGAGCAGGACGCTGGCGGTGGGCACGATCTCGAGGCTGCGATCGAGGCTCTCGGCGTCGAGATGGCGGGCGATGGCATTATCGCCTGCAAGCACCGCCTGGCCGGCCTCGAGGGTCTGCCCGGCATGGAGGATGCGGGCGCTGCCGTCCTTGCGCAGGCTGACCTGGACATCGGCCGCATCGAGGTGCGTGACCCCGAGGCCCGCAAGCCAGGTCTCGAGTTGCGGCTCGAAGCTGCCATGCCCGATCAGTTGCGCGTCGCGCACGCGGTACAGCACGCCATCGGAAAAGCTGCGGTCGGCGACCGGCTCGACCGCATAGCCGAGCGCCATCGCCAGCTGCCGAAAATGCCCCAGCGCCGCGATGCTCCCGCTCGACTCTCCGACAAAGAGCGCATCGGCGCGGGCCAGGAACCCCTTGCCCCAGCTGTTGACGAGCCTGACGGTCTCGGCCGCGCTCTGCTTGAGCAGGATCAAGGTCTCCGGCCGCGTGACCGGCATGATCGAGACACCGAGGTTGCGTTGCAGCCGGAAGGGGGAGAACGGCTCCCCAACAAGACAGACGCGCTTGCCGTGACTTGCGGCCAGCACTCCGGCAAGGAGACCGGCCAGCGGGGTGGAGCCCAGAACGAGATGATCGAAGCTGCCCGCTGCCATCGATCAGTCTACCGCCGAGGCTGCGGCAATGCGCCCGCCACACATCGCTGTGTGCGGGTGCATAAATTGCCCGAATGCCTTTATAGATCGGGCGCGCTTCAGCACTCTCACGTGAGGCACGGCCCCGTTCATGATCTTCTGGTCACTCGCTTTTGTGGTCACAGCCATCGCCTGCGCCGCCCTCTATTATGCGGGGGCAGGACACAGGGTCAACGCGACTGCGCCGGTTGTGGACAGTCCAGAAGTCCAGCATCTCAAGCTCCAGCTCAGGGAGATCGAGGCCGACGCCGCGAGCGGCCGCCTCGGACCTGCCGAGGCGCAGGCCGCCAAGGGCGAGCTGGCGCGCGAACTGCTGCGGCTGAAGGCGGAGCAGAAGCCGGCCCCCGCCGACGCCAGCAGCGGCCGGCGCGGCATCGTCGCGGTAGCCTCGGTCGCGACTGCGCTACTGGCTTTCGGCGTCTACGGCGCCCTCGGTCGCCCGGACCTGCCGGCGCAGCCGCTGGCCCAGCGGACCGATACGCCGCCTCCGGAACTCACGCTCGACGACGCCATCCTCCGCATCGAGGCGCAGCTGCAGCAGCACCCGGAAGACCTGCGCGGCTGGACCGTGATCGCGCCCGCCTACATGCAGCTCGGCCGTTTCGCCGACGCCGCGGCGGCGCTGCGCAAGGTGATCGAACTCGACGGGCCGACTGCCGATCGCGAGACCGACCTGGGCGAGGCGCTGATGATGGCCGCCGAGGGCGACGCCTCGGGCGAGCCGCTCGCCCTGTTCCGCAGCGCTGCGGCGCGCGACCCCGCGCATGTGCGCTCGCGCTACTATGTCGCCTCCGAGCTGACGCGCGAAGGCGAGTTCGAGGATGCGCGGACGCAGTGGGAGGCATTGCTGAAGCTGGGCAACGGCAACGAGCCCTGGTTCGCCAACGCCACCGCCGGCCTTGCCGCCGCGGAGGCGGGGCTCAACGGTGGCGCCATCCCGGACGATTCCGCCGTGGCCGCGATGGTCGAAGGGTTGTCGGAGCGCCTGATGTCGAGCGGCGGCACGCCGGACGAATGGACCCGCCTGGTGCGCTCGCGGCTTGTGCTCGGGCAGACCGAGCGGGCGCAACAGGCCTATGATGCGGCGCGCCGGGCCTATCCCGACGCGGGCGACCGGGCCGTACTCGATGTTCTGGCGGCGGATAATGGATTGGTGGCAAACAAGTGATGACCCGTAAGCAGAAGCGTCTCGCGATCATTGCCGGGCTCGGCGCCGTACTGGTCATCGCGGCAGGCCTGATCTTCGTCGCCCTGCGCGACCAGATCGTGTTCTTCTATTCGCCGAGCGAAATCCACGAAAAGCAGATTGCCGCCAACACGCCGATCCGGCTTGGCGGCCTCGTCAAGGAAGGCACCTGGAAGCGCGAGGGCGAGGCCTCGGAGTTCGTCGTCACCGACGGCGAAACCGACATGGCGGTGCATTTCGTCGGCCTGCTGCCCGACCTGTTCCGCGAGGGGCAGGGCGTGGTCATCGAAGGCAGCGTCGCCGACAACGGCACGTTCGCGGCCACCAACGTGCTGGCCAAGCACGACGAGAACTACATGCCGCGCGAGATCGTTGACGAACTCAAGAAGCGGGGCGAATGGCAGCGCGAGGTGACCGACGATGCGGCGCTCTGAGTGGGCAGCACAGGCTGACGGAGGCGTTCGCGCATGAGCATCGAGCTGGGCCACTTCGCGCTCGTCCTTGCCTTCGCCATCTCGTCCATCTGCGCCATCATGGGGCTGATGTTCTGGAAGCGCCAGGTGGTGGCGGGCTACCTGCAGCAGGGCATGATCCTGCAGTTCCTGCTGGTGACGGCGGCCTTCGCGGTGCTGATCCAGGCCTTCGTCACCTCGGACTTCTCGCTCAAGCTCGCGGCCGACCACGCCAACGCGGCGCAGCCGCTGCTCTACAAGGTCACGGCCGTGTGGGGGAACCACGAGGGCTCGATGGTCCTGTGGGTGCTGATCCTCGTGTTGATGGGAGCAGGGGTCGCCGCCTTCGCGCGCAACCTGCCCAAGGACCTGCTTTCGCTGGTGCTGGCGATGCAGAGCCTCCTGGCCGCCGCCTTCCTCGGCTTCACGCTCTTCACCTCCAACCCTTTCGTTCGCCTCGCGCCGGCCCCGTTCGAAGGCCAGGACCTCAACCCGGTCCTGCAGGACATCGGGCTCGCGATCCATCCGCCGCTGCTCTACATCGGCTATGTCGGCTTCTCGGTCTGCTTCAGCTTCGCAATCGCGGCGCTGGTCTCGGGCCGGATCGACGCCGCCTGGGCCCGCTGGGTCCGCCCCTGGACGCTGGTGAGCTGGTGCTTCCTCACGCTCGGCATCGCCATGGGCTCGTACTGGGCCTACTATGAACTCGGCTGGGGCGGCTGGTGGTTCTGGGACCCGGTCGAGAACGCCAGCTTCATGCCCTGGCTAGCGGGCACGGCCCTGCTCCATTCGGCGCTGGTGATGGAAAAGCGCAACGCGCTGAAGATCTGGACCATCTTCCTGGCCATCATCACCTTCTCGCTGAGCCTGCTCGGCACCTTCATGGTGCGCTCGGGCATCCTGACCTCGGTGCATACCTTCGCCACCGATCCCACGCGCGGCATGGTGATCCTCGCGCTGCTCGCCGCATTCATCGGCGGCGCCTTCGCGCTCTTTGCCTTCCGGGCCTCGACGCTGCGGGCCGGCGGCCTGTTCGCGCCGATCAGCCGCGAGGGCTGGCTCATCCTCAACAACCTCTTCCTCGCCTCGGCAACGGTGGCGGTGCTGGTGGGCACGCTCTATCCGCTGCTGCTCGAAGCGGTGACCGGCGAGACGATCTCGGTGGGTGCGCCGTTCTTCAACCTCACCTTCGGGGCCATCATGGCGCCGCTGCTCATCATCCTGCCCTTCGGACCCTTCCTCCCGTGGAAGCGCGGCGACCTGATCGCCGTCACGCAGCGGCTGGCGGGCGCGGCGGGGCTCGCGCTGTTCGCGACGGTGCTCTGCTTCGCGCTCACCGGGGCCGAGGTCTCGCTGGCCCCGCTCGGGCTGCTGCTCGGCTTCTGGGTCGCCTTCGGGGCGCTGGCCGAACTGATCGACCGGGCAAAGTTCTTCCGCACCGACGTCGTCACCTCGTTCAGACGCCTGTTCGGCCTGCCGCGCACGGCCTGGGCCACCGCGCTCGCCCATTTCGGGCTCGGCATCACCGTCATCGGCATCGTCGCCGCCAGCGCCTGGCAGTCCGAGCTCATCACCACGATGTCGCCGGGCCAGGGCGTGGTGATCGCCGACCATCAGGTGACGCTCGATGGCATCGAGCATGTCGAGGGCCCGAACTTCATCTCCGATACGGCCCGCTTTTCCGTGCGTGCGCCGGGAGGCGGCGTGCGCCAGCTGACGCCGGAGCGGCGCATCTACCGCCAGAGCGGCCAGCCCACGACCGAGGCCGCGATCGAGACCTACGGCTTCAGCCAGCTCTACCTGCAACTCGGCGAGCCGCAGGCGGACGGCAGGTCGGTGGTGCGGCTCTGGTACAAGCCCTACGTGACGCTGATCTGGCTCGGCTGCCTCGTCATGGCCGGAGCCGGCTTCCTGTCGCTGAGCTATCGTCGCCTGCGGGTCGGGGCGCCGCAGCCGGCGGCCAGCCGGATGGTCGCCGAATGAGGCTGCTGCTCGCCCTGCTGATGCTGTTCTCGCTGAGCGCGCCGGCGCTCGCGGTGCGGCCGGACGAGATGCTGGCGGACCCCGCGCTCGAGGCCCGCGCCCGGGCCATCTCGGCGGGGCTGCGCTGCCTCGTGTGCCAGAACCAGTCGATCGACGACTCCGACGCCGACCTCGCCCACGACCTGCGCGTCATCGTGCGCGAGCGGATCGCCGCGGGCGATACCGACGACGAGGTGCGCGACTATCTCGTCGCCCGCTATGGGGAATACGTGCTGCTGAACCCCGTGCTGGCGCCGCACACGATCCTGCTCTGGGTGGCGGCGCCGGTCGCGCTGCTGCTCGGTGGCGTCGCGGTGTTCGTCGCCGCGCGCCGCAGGCGCGATGTCCACACCGAGGAGGAAGCGCTGACCGCTGCGGAGCGCAAGGCTCTCGAGGAACTCGGAAGATAGGCCCTGCAAGGGCATAGGAGCGGATAGCCGAACGGTTCATGCAAGTGCGGCCCATATCCGCAACCCGACGGCAACATTACCGATAATTAACGACGGCGACACGCTGCAGAAAGGGGCGGCTCTCCATATCTGAAGGCCATCGAGTGCCTGACTGAAGGAGATAAGCATGCGCTCTATTCTGAATCCCCGCGCCCGACGCTGGATCGGGGCGTCTGCCCTCGCCATTCTTGCGGGCCTCGGTGGCGGCACCGCCTTCGTTGCTGCGACTGCCCCTTCGACTGCCCAGAGCGCCAAGGTGCTCCCGGCTGCGCAGATCACCCCTCCTGCCGTCACCAACGCTCCCAACTTCGCCGACCTCGTCGAGGCCGTGAAGCCGGCCGTTGTCTCGATCATCGTCGAGGGTGCGGAGTCGGATCAGCGCCAGCTCCAGCGCGGCGGTCGCCAGTTCCAGTTCAACTTCCCCGACCTGCCCGACGACCATCCGTTCAAGGATTTCTTCGACCAGTTCGGCAATGACTTCGGTCAGGGCGGACCCGGCCAGCAGTCCACGCCGCGCAAGTTCATGGCGGCCGGTTCCGGCTTCGTCATCTCCGGCGACGGCTACATCGTGACCAACAACCACGTCGTGGACAAGGCCGACAAGGTGACCGTGGCCTTCGAGGACGGCACCGAGATGCAGGCCGAGGTCGTCGGCACCGATGAAAAGACCGACCTCGCAGTGGTCAAGCTCGAGGGTGTGACCGACCTGCCGTTCGTCAAGCTCTCCGATACCGAGCCCCGCGTCGGCGAGTGGGTCGTCGCCGTCGGTAATCCGTTCGGGCTCGGCGGCACCGTCACCGCCGGCATCATCTCCGCCCGCGGCCGCGATATCCAGGGCTCGTCCTACGGCGATTTCCTGCAGATCGACGCGGCGGTCAACACCGGCAACTCCGGTGGCCCCGACTTCAACATGCAGGGCGAAGTCGTCGGCGTGAACACGGCCATCTTCTCGCCCAACGGCGGCAATGTCGGCATCGCGTTCGCCATCCCGGCCAGCGTCGTCAAGCAGGTCACCACCCAGCTCATCGAGAGCGGCAGCGTGACCCGCGGCTTCCTCGGCGTCGGTATCCAGGACGTGAACCGTGACATCGCGGACAGCGTCGGCCTGCCGAGCCCCTCTGGCGCCCTCGTCACCGAGCCCAGCCAGGACGGCCCCGCCGACAAGGCCGGTGTGAAGTCGGGCGACGTGATCACCGCCGTCGACGGCGAGGCGATCAGCAATGCGCTCGACCTCAGCCGCACCATCGCCGGCAAGAACCCCGGCACCACGGTCGAACTGACCATCTGGCGCGACGGCGCCGAGCAGAAGATCTCGGTTGAACTCGGCAAGCTGGACGAGACCCAGGTCACCGAGAACGACCAGCAGTCCCAGCCCGCGCAGCCGGCCGAGCCCGAGCCTGCCGCGACCAGCGTCGGCCTGACGCTGGTTCCGAACAGCGACGGCCAGGGCCTGCTGATCCAGAACGTCGACCCGAACTCGGCGGCGGCCGAGAAGGGCCTCGCCGTGGGTGACTCCATCCTCGAGGTGAACAACACCCCCGTGTCCTCGGTGCAGGAGTTCGAGAGCGCCATCCAGGCGGTCAAGGACGCCGGCCGCAACACGGCCCTCGTCAAGGCCCAGCGTGACGGCAACACCCGCTTCGTCGGGTTGCCGCTCCAGTCCGGCAACCAGTAACGGCATCCGGTCCCGGGGCAGCGATGTCCCGGGACCATCTACGAATGGCGAGCGATGAGTGGTGGCCGGGACGGACTGCAGCCCCCCATTCACTATTCACCTTTCCCCATTCAGAATGTTCCGAGTGGGGCCGGTGACATGAAGATTCTCCTGATCGAAGACGACCGCGAGGCGGCGAGCTACCTGATCCAGGCGCTCGACGAGGCCGGCCACGTGACGCACCACGCCGCCGACGGCGAGACCGGCTACGCCATGGCCTCGTCCATGGACTACGACGTGCTGGTGGTGGACCGCATGCTGCCGCGCCGGGAGGGCCTGTCCATCATCGAGAGCCTGCGAGCCGAGGACAACCATACGCCGGTGCTGATCCTTTCCGCCCTCGGCGAGGTCGACGACCGCGTGACCGGCCTGCGCGCCGGCGGCGACGATTACCTGGTCAAGCCCTACGCCTTCAGCGAACTGCTGGCCCGCATCGAGGTGCTGGCCCGCCGCTCCTCGCCGGCCGAGGCGGCCACCAGCTACGATGTCGGGGGACTGCACCTCGACCGATTGTCGCGCAAGGTCGAGCGCGACGGCGAGCCGATCCTGCTGCAGCCGCGCGAGTTCCGGCTGCTCGAGTACCTGATGAAGAACGCCGGCAAGGTCGTGACCCGCACGATGCTGCTCGAGAACGTGTGGGACTATCACTTCGACCCGCAGACCAACGTGATCGACGTGCACATGTCGCGGCTGCGCGCCAAGATCGACAAGGGCCACGCCAACCCGCTGCTGCACACCATCCGCGGCGCCGGCTACATGATCCGCGACTGACGATGTTCAGGCTCTCCCAGCTCTGGCGCACGACGACGGTGCGCCTCACCGCCCTGTTCATGGTGATCTTCGTGATCTTCGCGGTCGGGCTGATGGGCCTGATCTTCTGGCAGACCTCGATGCAGCTGCAACGCCAGCAGACCGACGCCATCGACCGCGAGGCGGCGCAGCTGACCAAGCTCGACAGCGAGGGCGGCTTTCGCGCCACCATCCTCGCCGTGCAGCGGCTGGCGACGCTTCCGGGCCCGGGCATCTACTATCTGGCCGATCCGAGCGGGCAGCTGATCGTCGGCAACGTCACGGACCTGCCGGCCGAGGTGGTGGCCGAGGCCGGCACCTATGCCTTCAACTACACCCGGCCGCGGCCCTTCGACGAGGAGGGTGCGGCGCAGCGCCAGGGCAACGCCGTGGTGCGCAGCGAGCGGCTGCCGAGCGGGCTGATCCTCGTCGTCGGCCGCGACGTCGTGGAGCGCCGGGGCTTCACCGCCATCGTCTTCCAGTGGTTCGCGCTGGGAGTCGGCGGGATCCTCGTCTGCTCGCTCATCGCGGGCGTGCTGACTTCGGTGCGGGTGCTGCGCCGGATCGACACGATCTCCTCCACCTCCAACAAGATCATGGCCGGCGACCTGAGCGAGCGCGTGCCCGTCACCGGCCGCAACGACGAGTTCGACGCCCTCGCCACCAACCTCAACGCCATGCTCGACCGCATCGAGAAGCTGATGCAGGGCATGAAGGAGGTCACCGACAA
This sequence comes from Pseudomonadota bacterium, assembly GCA_023430705.1. Taxonomy (GTDB): domain Bacteria; phylum Pseudomonadota; class Alphaproteobacteria; order Rhizobiales; family Devosiaceae; genus Devosia_A. Next base: position 12,050 of record JAEYZJ010000076.1, read on the forward strand.
CGTCGCCCACGACCTCAAGACGCCGCTGACGCGCATGCGCAACAAGGCGGAGGCGGCGCTGCGGGGCAACCACGACGAGGAGGCGCGGCGCGAAGCGCTCGAGACGACGATCGAGGAGAGCGACCGGCTGATCAGGACCTTCAACGCGCTGCTGATGATCACCCGCGCCGAGGCCGGCACTCCTTCCGGGGCACTCAGCGAGATCGACCTCAGCGCCGTCGTCACGGACGTCGTCGAGCTCTACGGCCCGCTGGCCGAGGACGAGGGGCTGACGCTCGAGAGCGATATCGAGCAGGGCATCCGCACGCGCGGCAATCGCGAGCTGCTGGGGCAGGCGCTGGTCAACCTCATCGAGAACGCGCTGAAGTACCACGAACCTGTCGAGGGCAGGGCGGGCCTGATCAGAGTGAGCCTGAAGGCGGCGGGCAGCCGCGTGCTGATCACCGTGGCGGACAACGGCCCGGGTATCCCGGAAGCCGATCGCGAGCGCGTGGTCGAGCGCTTCGTCCGGCTGGAGAAGAGCCGGACCGAACCCGGCTCCGGCCTTGGCCTGTCGCTGGTCGCCGCCGTCGCGCAACTGCACAGGGGCGAACTCAGGCTGGAGGACAACACCCCCGGCGTGCGGGCCATCATCGACCTGCCGGCGTAGGGCGCGCATCTGAGGGAGGGTTCCCTCCCGTGTGCTGCAAACTCCTCGCAATTTGTGCCAGCCGCGTAAACTACTGGAGAGGGGACGCGTGCCATGACGCGGCATGACCACGTTTCTAGTTCACATGCCCGCCGAGGACCTGCACCGGCTCTCCATGTTCAACCCGGGCGCCGTGCAGCGCGTGCCCGCCCCACAGCTGGTGAGCCTCCGGCCGGACCGGGCCATCACCATGATCCGCGCCTCGTTCCGCACCATCGGCAAGATGGCCAAGATGTTCCCGGACTGGCGCTTCCAGGCCCTGCTGGGCTGACCCTCGGACCGGGCTAGTGGGCGGTGGGCACGGAGGTTTCGCCCACGCCGACGCCGCTGACCTTGCCGCCCTTGAGGATGTAGCCGATGTACTGGGCGATGTCCGAATAGCCGCCGGCACGGTCGGCGCGGTATGCCGCCCGGCTGCCCGGGACTGCGCCGAAGCTGGCCTTGAGTTCTGCGGCCGGCGCGCCGATGCCCGGGATGCCGAAATCGGGCATGGGCAGGCCGGCCGGTGCGGGGTCGCAGGCCTTGCTCGGCCTGCCGGCCTCGGCCGCGACCATCATCACGAATTCGTAGCCGCCCAGTGCGTTCGAAATGAACCACACGTTGCCCGCATCGGCGCCATAGCAGAGCCAGTCGGCGCGGCCGGCGCCGTCGCCCGACGTCTGTATCGTGCCGCCGAGGGCCTGCTGCACGTCGCGCAGCCTGGTCCGCTGCAGCGTCACCTTGAGCGCGCCCACGCCGATCGAGGTGACCGGGGCCTTGTCGAGATTGGCCTTGGCGAAGTTGAAGGTGTTCCCGAAGATGGCCTGGCCCATGCCTCCCAGGGAGGCAGCGGAGGCAGCGGAGGCCGGGAGGGCGCTGAGGAGGAGGGCGACGAGAAGGACTGCACGACGGTGACGCATGCGTGGCTCGCTGGTTTCGGCTGGCGCGCGAAGATAGCTGCGGCATTGCGGAAAGCCAGCGGATTTCACCGGCCCGCCGGCTAAGTCCACCGCTGTTGCGGGGAGCACTGTCCGAACGCCCGCAATGACAGGACCGGGCGGGCGCGGTATCCAGTGAGGATGACCGTTCCGCTCGCCGCCATTCTCGATTCCGCCCCCTATCTGAAAGAGCTTGCCGAGCGGCACGCCGACTGGTTCGCCGCGGCGCGGGAGCAGGATCCGGACGCCGTCCTCGCCGATGTGCTGGCGGCCGTGCGGAGCGCCGGCGAGACCCTCGCCGAAGACGAGGACATCGGCCGCGAGCTGCGGATCGCCAAGGGACGGGTCGCGCTCGTCGCCGCCGTCTCCGAAATCGAGGGACGCTGGACCACGGCGCAGTCGACGGCTGCCCTGTCCGACCTTGCCGACGCCGCACTCCACGCCGGGCTCGACGTGCTGCTGCGCCAGCGCGGAGCGGCGGTTTCGGCCGCCGATTGCGGGCTGGCGCTGTTCGCGCTCGGCAAGCACGGCGGCCGCGAACTCAACTACTCGAGCGATATCGACATTGTCGCCTTCTACGATCCCGAGAAGGCGCGGCTGGGCGAGCCGGGGGAGGAGACGCGCGTCTTCACCCGCATCGTGCAGCGCCTCGCCGCGCTGATGCAGGACCGCACGGCGCATGGCTACGTCTTCCGCACCGACCTGCGGCTGCGCCCCGACCCCGGCGCCACCCCGGTCGCCATCTCGATCGACGCGGCGCTCGCCTACTACGAGAGCCGCGGCCAGAACTGGGAACGCGCAGCCTGGATCAAGGCGCGACCCTGCGCAGGCGACCGGGCCGTGGGCGAACAGTTC
>JAEYZJ010000087.1 GCA_023430705.1 Pseudomonadota bacterium
AGCAAGGAAGGCATCTGGCCGCCCCCGGGCGGTTCGGGCAAGCTGACGGCGCTCCAGAACGAACTGTTCGTCGCGACCGGGTATTCGGACCTGAAGTAGTTCGGCGCGCGGGGGGAACCGTCTCACGGCCATCATCCGCGGGCTCGGCCCGCGGACCCATGGGACGCCGAGGCCGGAGCATGGGTGCCCGGGTCAAGCCCGGGCATGACGGTGGTGGGGGAGCGACAGGTTCCGCCCGCGCCGGTGCCGGGCTCAGGCTTTGCGGCCCTCGCCTTCAGCCGCTCCATGGCGAGCAGCACGCGCTCGGGCGTGGCGGGCGTATCGAGCCGGGGGGCCGGAAGACTGCCTAAGCCTCGCGGTCGGCGAATACGGCGGCGATCAGCAAAAGCTCGGCGCCGAACATGGCGGCGAGGCGCACCAGGTGCCAGTTCCACCAGCTATTCCTCAAAGTGGTCCAGTCGGCGGGGATCGACGCCGACGTCCATCCCATGATCTGGTCATTGATCGGCTGGTTCACAAAACGGGTGATGATGCCGCCAGCGACGATCGCCAGCGCAGTCGCCAGATAAAGTCCCAGGACCACGGGCCGATCGCGACCCAGTACGGCCAGCAGCAGGACCAGCCCCAACGCGGCGGCTGCCATGGCCGGCAACAGGATATTGAGACCGCGAACGGCGCCCTGATGCACTTGGACAAAAGTCTCCGGCGCATAGCCGTTAACGTCGTAGCCGCGCCAGATGCCGAACATGCTCCCGGCGACAAGACTGACCAGCAGCAGGGCGAGCACCTGGGCGGTAGTGGAAAGCGCAGCCGACATGAGGACCCTCGATCCGTCGCCCCTTGCGGCACGCGGCAGCACGGGTAGACTATGGCTGTATTCAATACAGCATTGGTGTATCGAAATTATGGCAACTGTCAAGCCGAAGCGGAAATACGCATCGACGCGCCGGGCTGGCCAGGCAGCGGACACCCGCGATGCGGTGATCTCTGCAGCGCGGGAACAATTCATCGCCGTGGGTTGGCAGGGAACCACCATCGCCAGCGTGGCGCGAGCGGCGGAGGTTTCGAACGAGACGATCTATGCCGTATTCGGCAACAAGCAGGCGCTGTTGCGGGCCGTGATAGAACGAGCGGTGCGGGGGATCGAGCCCGCGGTGCCGCTGCTGGAGCAGGCCGGGCCGACAGCCATCGCGTCGGCAGTCGACCAGCGAGAGCAGCTCGCGCTGTTTGCCGAGGACATTACCCGTGTGCTCGGAAACGTGGCCGAGTTGATGGCTGTAGTCCGCATGGCCGCGGCCTCGGATGCAGAACTTGCCGCGTTGTACCGCGGCTTGCACGAGGGACGTCGCCGCAACCTCGCCTTTGTCGCAAAGGCATTGTCGGAGAAGGGCCCGTTGCGCCACGGGATTGATGCAGAGGCGGCAACGGCGCTGCTCTGGCGGCTGGCGAGTCCCGAGCTGTTTGTGCTGATGACCGAAGTCGAGGGGTTGAAGCCCGCGCACTACGCGGAGTGGCTCAGGGGTGCGTTGGTGGATGCCCTGCTGCCGGGGTAGTGCAGCGGCCCTGCGCCATTGGCAGAAGGGCACGGGATGCGTCGTCAGGATGCCTGCACATGGTGGGACCCGGACGCCGCACTCGTCCCTTAGCCGCTAGCCGGCGCGGGCCCTCGCCTTGAGCCGCTCCATGGCCAGCAGCACGCGCTCGGGCGTGGCGGGCGTATCGAGCCTGGGGGCGAAGCGGTAGTCGGCGACGCTCGCGACCGCCATGCCGATTGCCGCAAAGACCGAGTTCGCGAGCATGACCGGAGGCTCGCCGACGGCCTTCGAGCGGTTCACCACGGGCGCCTCGTTGGCCGACCATTGCGCGATATCGACATTGAAGATCCGCGGCCGGTCGGAGGCCAGGGGGATCTTGTAGGTCGAGGGTGCGTGCGTGCGCAGCCGGCCCGCCTCGTCCCACCACAATTGCTCGGTGGTCAGCCAGCCCATGCCCTGGATGAAGCCGCCCTCGATCTGGCCGAGGTCGATGTCGCGGTTCACCGAGCGGCCGACATCCTGCAGGATATCGGTGCGCAGCACGGCGTATTCGCCGGTGAGGGTATCGACCGCCACCTCCGAGCATGAGGCGCCGAAGGTGAAGTAGCCGTAGGGATGCCCCCTGCCGGCGGCGCGATCCCAATGGATATGCGGCACCTTGTGAAAGCCGGTCGCCGAAAGCGGCACGCGCGCCGCATGGGCCGCCTCGGTGAAATGATGCCAGGTGACGACGTGGGGCCCGATCCGCACCGTCTCGTTCTCGAAGCGCACCGCGTCCCCGGTCACCCGCCACTCGTCGCAGGCGAAGGCGACGAGGTCGCGCCTGATGCGCCGGGCGGCATCGAGGGCCGCGGCGCCATTGAGGTCGGTGCCGGTCGAGCCGGACGTGGGCGAGGCGTTCGGCACCTTGTCGGTGGCGGCCGCGGTGGCGCGCACCCGGGCCAGCGGCAGGCCGAACTCGGCCGCGACCAGCTGCGCCACCTTGGTGTTGAGGCCCTGCCCCATCTCGGTGCCGCCATGGTTGAGGTGGATCGAGCCATCGCGGTAGATGACCAGCAGCGCCGCGCCCTGGTTCATCGACTTCTTCGAGTAGCCGATGCCGTATTTGACCGGGGAGAGCGCGATGCCGCGCCTGATGAACTCGGAGTGCCGGTTGGCCTCGATGATTTCGGCCCGGCGGCGCCGGTAGTCGCTGCTCTGCTCAAGCTCGGCGGCAATGCGGGCCATGATGTTGCCGCGCACCGGCTGGCCGAAATGGGTCGTGTTGCGCCCGGCCCCGTCGTAGAAGTTGAGCCTCGCGATATCGAGCGGGTCCTTTTCCAGCGCATAGGCGATCTCCTCGATCACCCGCTCGGCGGCAAGGATCGCCTGCGGGCCGCCATAGCCGCGAAAGGCCGTGTTGGAGACGGTGTTGGTGCGGTAGAGCGTCGAGTGCGCATGCACCGCAGGGTAGTAGTAGGCGTTGTCGACATGCATCACGGCGCGGTCGGCGACGCCGCGCGACAGGTCGAGCGAATGGCCGCAACGCGCCTTGAGCGCCATGCGAACCCCGCCGATGCGGCCCTCGTGGTCGAAGCCGACGGCGTAGTCGATCTCGAACTCGTGGCGCTTGCCGGTGATGACCATGTCGTCGTCGCGATCGGGCCGGCACTTCACCGCGCGGCCGAACCTGCGCGCCGCGAGCGCGGCAACGGCGGCGAACAGCGTCGCCTGCGTCTCCTTGCCGCCGAATGCTCCGCCCATGCGGCGCACATGGACGCGCACGCCGTTGGCCTCGAGCCCGAGGATGCGCGCCACGACGTCCTGCACGTCGCCGGGATGCTGGGTCGCCGACCAGACCAGCACCTCGCCGTCCTCGCCCGGGATGGCCAGCGCCACCTGGCCCTCGAGATAGAAGTGCTCCTGGCCGCCGATGCTGATCGAGCCCTCGATGACGCGCGGCGCATCGGCGAGGGCCCTGTCGGCATCGCCCTGGGAGATGGTGAGGCCGGGCCCGACGGTGGCGCCGCCGGCCGCGACGGCATCGGCGATCGAGACATGGGGCACCGCCACTTCGTACTCGACGACGGCGAGCCTTGCGGCCCGGCGGGCGGCATCGCGGCTCGCGGCGACGACGGCAAAGAGCGGCTGGCCGTGATAGCCGGCGCGCCCGTCGCAAAAGAGCGTGTCGTCATCGATGCCGGAGGGGCTGATGTCGTTGGCCCCGGGGATGTCGGCCGCGGTGAGGACACCGACGACGCCGGGCGCGTCGAGCACGGCCCGCAGGTCCATGGACAGGATGGCCGCATTGGCATGGGCGGCAAGCCCCAGGCAGGCGTGCAGCGTGTGCAGCGGCTCGACGATGTCGTCGACATACTCGGCCGTGCCGGCGACGTGCTTGTGGGCCGACTCGTGCGGGACGGCGGGATGGGCGGGAGGCAGCATCACGTCGGGGCGGCGAAGGTCATCCATGCGCGAGGTCCCGGACGCGCGTTGCGGCACCGGGCTGCGTGTCGGCCCAGAAGCGCAGCAGCAGGTTGCGGGCCACGATGAGCCGGTACTCGGCGCTGGCCCGCCAGTCGGTGAGCGGCTGGAAGTCCTCGGCACAGGCCGCCATGGCGGCTTCGACCGTGGCGCGTGACCAGGGCTCGCCCAGCAATGCCGCCTCGACGGCCCTCGCGCGCCTCGGGGTTGCCGCCATGCCGCCATAGGCGATCGCCACCTCGCCGACGCGCCCGCCGTCGAGCCGGACGCGGAAGGCGCCCAGCACCGACGAGATGTCCTCGTCGAAGCGCTTGCTGACCTTGTAGGCTGCCACCCGGTCAGCGGCCGCGGGCAGCGGGATCGAGATCGTCTCGATGAACTCGCCGGGACGCCGGTCCTGCCGGCCGTAGGCGAGGAAATAGTCCGCGAGCGCGATCGTCCGCCGCGTGTCGCCGCGGCGCAGGGTGAGCGTTGCCCCGAGCACGATCAGCGGGGGCGGCGTGTCGCCGATGGGCGAACCGTTGGCGATGTTGCCGCCAATGGTGCCGGCGTTGCGCACCTGCCTGCCGCCGATCCTCGTCCACAGCTCGCGCAGCTGCGGAATGTGCGTCACGAGCGGCTCAAGGGCGGCGCTGTAGGAGGTGCGGGCGCCGACAACGAGATGCCCATCCGCGAGCGTGACGCCGTCGAGGTCATCGACATGGGTCAGGAACACCATGGTTTGAGGCTGGCGCAGGTGCTTGGTGATCGAGAGGCCGACATCGGTGGCGCCGGCAACGATGGTTGGCGCCGCCTCCTCGAGCAGCACCTCGGCGAGGTCGTCGGCACCGGCGGGGAGGATGGCGCGCGCGGCATCGGTCCCGACGACGACGCGGCGGCCATCGCGCAGGGCGTGGAGCTTTTTCGCCATCTCCGCCCGGCCGAGGGCAATTCGGTCGGCGGCCGGATCGCCATACTCGCCGATCGCCCGGGCCGCGCGCACGATCGCTTCGTAGCCGGTGCACCGGCAGAGATTGCCCTGCAGCGCCTGCTCGATATCCCCGGTCGTCGGGTGCGGGTTCTCGAGCCAGCCGGCATGGAGCGACATCACGATCCCCGGCGTGCAGAAACCGCACTGGCTGGCGTGGCAATCGACCATGGCGCGCTGCACGGGGTTGAGCTCGCCGCCGCGAGCCAGATTCTCGATGGTGACGACATGCGCGCCATCCAGCGTGGCGAGAAAGCAGATGCAGGAATTGATGGCCCCGTATTGCAGCCGGCCGGAGGCATCGAGGCGCCCCACCAGCACGGTGCAGGCGCCGCAATCGCCCTCGGCGCAGCCCTCCTTGGTGCCGCGCAGGCCCCGGTCGAGCCGCAGCCAGTCCAGCAGCGTGCGATGCGCGTCGAGGCATTCGAGCTCGAGATAATCCTCGTTGAGGTAGAACCTGATCCGCCGCCGCGCGTCCATTGCACCGCTCCCTGTCGGGGCGACGGTATACGAGTGGTCTACCAGAGGCAACGGTGGTTTGGTGGGAGTGGGGGGATGGGGGGTGCTCCCCGGCAGCGCGTCGCGAGGTTGAGCTGGCGCGGGCGGGTATCGGGTCACGGCACCCTCACAACGCCATGAATCTCGACATCAACTCCGTGAGCTGGGCTCGGCGCGAAACCCCGGTCTTTGCGTAGATCGACATGCGCTGGCTCTTGACCGTACTTTCGGCGACACCCAGCGCGTGAGCGATCTCGGCGAGGGTACTGCCGCCCAGCAACTTCCGCAGCACCCGGGTCTCCGCCCGGCTCAGGCCGAAGATGCGACCCACAGCTGCAAAATCCTGGCGCTGCACCGACCGGTCGACGGGAACGACCATCAGGGCCAGGGCTTCGACACGCCCATCAGTGTTGACGCGAAGCGGCGACAGATAGGCCAACATGGTGGCCGCGCCACCCCCTCCCGAAAGTTCGACCACGCCGCCGATACCGGCAACAGCCTGGGTCAATGCCTGGCGAAGCGCGAGCCGCGCCGCCGGATCTGCTGCGAGGAGGCGATCGCCATGCAGGACGGCCCCCCTGCCCCCGACCAACTGCTGTCGTGCGGTCGCGTTGGCCTCGCGCACACCTCCGCCGGCATCGAGCACGACAATTGCCGGCGACAGCGCATCGAGCGCGGAGGAGAGCATTGCCACCTGCAGCGCCTTCATCTCGAGCACGTGACCAATCTCCTGGGCGCGGCGCAGATGGGGCGCGTAGCCGCGCAGCACGGCGATCTCCAGATCGCCGATCGGGCCTTCGCTCACGTGCCGGAAAAGCGCCACGTCGGCCACCCGCTCCGAGCTCCTGAGCAGGATCAGGTGCAGGGAGTCGATGATCCCCATCGGCGCCATGACCTCGGCGACCCAGCGCGATTCCCCATAGGTATGCGGCGCCTCCCGCAGCGATGTGCCGGGTTCATCGAGGTCGCGAAACCAGAAGCCCGGCAGGGTCTGCCAGACCTTTGCGCTTTCGTCGCCGTACTCGAATACCCTGGCAAGCACTTCGGGACTGAAGTTCCAGCTGAAAAAGTGCTGGATGCCTCGTGTCGTCAGATCGGTCGACAGAATTGTAGCGGCGCAGCAGCGGGTCTCGACACATAGCTGCTCGAGTACGTCGACCCACAGCCCGGGACTGGTGATGCTCCGGTAGATCAGCTCGACCACAGTCGAGAAGCGCTCGCTTTCGGCGGACATCGACGCCCCCGCAACCTGGCCCAGAGCATTTTCAACCGAACGGATGAAGAAGCAATCCCGATATTGGGAACTACTGTCGCGCCGACCCCCGCAGATGGAGTGGAGCAGCGATGCGCAGTGTGCAAGCAGCGTACCTGGCCGCGATAGTAATCGGAAGCCTCGGGGTCCTGCCGGTTCATGCCCGGGATCGACCGGGCACGCCCAACCAGCTGCGGGTGACCGAATGCCAGCACAAGGTCATCAGGAACATGACGGCGCCGACCGTCTGCATCGCGTTCTACAACACGGCCAAGGAAGATGTCTGGTTCGAGGCGGAGCTGACCATCGACGGCCGGCAACTGCCCGTGCACGTGCTCAAAGCCAATGCCGAGTGCTACCCCATCATGCAGGACACCGAGGGCTTCGCCGTCTGCGTGGCGGCGGCCAGCGTTTCCGGCTATCGCGGCGTTGCCACCCGCCGCGGCTGGCAAGGCATTGCCTTGCGCCACATGGAGTATGACACCGAGTATTGCCTGAGGTTCAGAACCCGCGCCGTGGATACCGACGTCGTGTCGGCCCTGTGGTCGTCCTGGGCCTGCACCACGACCAACGCGAAACCTCGAAAGCCCGCCCGACCTCGCATCACGGACGTGCGGATACACCCCGACGAGTGGACCCCCGACCTGACAACGCGCCTGGGCAATCGGGTTTCAGTGCTCTGGGACGTAGCCCGCAAGAACGAGATCGCCGAGATGAGCCTCAAGGTGGCCTCGCCCGTGCACAGAATTCAGTATGCAATGAACACCGCGGTGCCACGGATCGATCCCGAGGGGCACGGCACCTCCTTCGTCATTCCCGAGGGGGTGCTCGAGCACGGACCGCTGGACGTCGTCTTTGTCGTCTGCGCGACGAATGTGTCCGGAGAGACGTGCTCCACCCCCTATTCCTCCAGACCGGTCGACCCACTCGACGTCCTGCTGCACGAGCCAGCCCCGGTAACGGTGCCGCCGCGTGAAGGGCCCAGGCCTGACCTCGACGTCCTGATCCATGAAGCGCCGGTGATCTTCCCGCCCGGCTAGGCGGGGCCACGCCTTTCCAGACTTTACCGCCAGAACAATGGGAGCATGTCATGCAGAACAAGGCCGCCGCGCACTTCATGATCGGCTTGCCGGGCCTCGAACGCACCGTCGGCGATCTGCGGATCACCGAAGACAAACTGATCAGGATCGATTTCCCGTCCGCGCTCGGGCCCAGGCAGATCGAACTCATGCAGAACGATCTGGCCATCCTGGCCGACATCACCCGTTCCAATAACCTCGCGGTTCAGGAAATCCTCCATGCCGTCTCGCAGAACGATCTCACCAAGGCGCAATCCCTGGCTGCGACCATCGGCCTGACCGAAGAGAACCTCGCCAAGCGAGGTGGTCAGCAGGAAGGCCTGATCGTTATCGTGATCCTCGCCGTGATCCTGTTGGCGGAATGCGTTGGCGGCTCGGCAACCCCGGTCTCACCCGAGCCAGTCGGGCGCGGCAACCGCTCTGGTGCGGCCAATGCCGGGACCGACGGGGGCTAGGCGGAGGACGTGGGTGGCGACAATGAGGTCAGCTATTGCTCTCGTGAATCATTGGCCTATAGCCGCCTTTCAAGGCACCAACAGTGGGCCTTGGCGTCAGCACTTCCACTTCCCTCCCGTCAAGCGGTCGGTGGTCGCCGTAGCCAGTGAAGCGCCATCTATGAAGACGGCCTTGCCACACCAACCATGCCTCACCGTCGAGGACGACCATAGTACCGTCAGGGAGCCCGTCGGCACGTTCTCTGTACGTGACCCGCTGCCCGGTCCGGGTCACACGATTACTATGTAGTTCGGCGTCCACCATCGATGCCCGAGGCCGTTCACTCAGCTGATTGCCCGCCGTCCAGGCGATCATGAACCGCTCAAAGTCGGGTCGCCGACACTCGGCGCAGGGGCGATGCCCGGCCGCCAACGCGGTCGCCTCGTCGAGAAAGAAAAGCTCGGTGTACTTTCCTGCTGCCATCAGCGGCCGCTTTGTACCCTTGAAGGACAGCGTGCAGGTGACCCAGTTCTTGTGCTTCCAGCGGCTCGCACCCAGCTGCTGGTTGCTGTCATGCAGAATGCCGCGGTTGCCCATGAGCGAGCCCCTGCTGGGGTCGATGACAATCTCGCCGAAGGGCGTTACCCGATTCTGTAGCGGCACGATGCGTCCATTGCTGTCTAGTGTTACTGGCTTATACCATAAGGAGCGGCGGGGCGATCAGCGGCGTCAGGATGAGGATCGCGCTGGTGGTCTCGAGGAAGAGACCGATCACCAGCACCACGATGTTGACGATCAGCAGGAGCACCAGCGGATCGGTGCTGAGCTGCAGCA
>JAEYZJ010000104.1 GCA_023430705.1 Pseudomonadota bacterium
ATGGCATAGCCGATGCCGGTGGTGGAGCCGGTGATGGCGACGCACTGGGTCATGCCAGCGCCTTTCCGGCCAGGCCGCTCTCGACGCTCAACACCGCGCCAACAAGGTTCTGTGTGGCCTCGGCCGAGGGGTTGCGGAAGAGGTCGAGCGGCTTGCCCACCTCGACGATCTTGCCTGCGCTCATCACATACACCTTGCTCGTTGTATAGGCGACCACCGACAGGTCATGGGCGATGAATACCAACCCCAGACCCAGGTCTGTTACCAGGTCCTTCAGCAGGTTCAGCACCTGCGCCTGGATCGACACGTCGAGCGCCGACACTGGTTCGTCGGCGATCAGCACGCGGGGGTTCGGCATCAGTGCCCGCGCGATCGCGATGCGCTGCAGCTGTCCCCCCGAGAACTCGTGTGGGAAGCGCTCGAGTGCGCTCCTCTGCAGCCCGACCTGATCCAGCACCTCGTGCACACGCGCCGCATGGTCGCCCTCGATCTTGAGGCTGCGCAGCGGCTCGAGCAGTGCAGTGCCGATACGCATCCGTGGGTCTAGCGAGGAGCGCGGGTTCTGCAGCACCACCTGCACCGAGCGGCGGAAGTGGAGCCGATGCGCCTGGCCGCCGCTCCACACGTCGACGCCGTCGAAGAGCACGTGCCCTTCATGCGGCTTCTCGACACCGGTGAGCATGCGGGTCAGCGTCGTCTTGCCCGATCCGCTTTCGCCCACGAGCCCGACGGCCTCGCCCGGCCGCACCGCGAAATCGATGTCCTGCAGGACCTTGAGGATCGGCCGGGGACCGAGCAGCTTCTGGCGCCGCAGCGGGTATTGCTGGTTGAGCTTGCGCACTTCCAGCAGCGGCCGGCTCTCGGCCGGGAAGGGGGTAACCACACTCATTGCGCTGCCACCTCGCTCGTTGCCGTGACCGGATGCCAGCACGCCGATTTCAGCGTGTCGCCGATCAGCTCCGGCATCTGTGCCCGACACTTGTCGCTCGCCGCCCCGCATCGCGGGTTGAAGGCGCAGCCGCTCGGCAGGTCATGCAGCGGCGGCACCATGCCGGGGATCGAAACCAGCCGCGACGAACCGTCGAGCGCGATGTTGTCCATCGTGGGCTGGCTGTCGAGCAGGCCGCGCGTGTAGTGGTGTCGCGGGTTGCGGAACACCTCCTGCACCGGCCCCATCTCCACGATCCGGCCGGCATACATCACCGCCACCGTGTCGCACATCGCCGCGATGATCGGCAGGTCGTGGGTGATCATCAGGAGCGCCGAGCCCCGTTCTTCCACCGCCCCGTTGAGCAGCCGCAGCACCTGCTTCTGCACCGTGACGTCGAGCGCCGTGGTCGGTTCGTCCGCGATGATAAGCTGCGGGTAGCAGGCGAGAGCCATCGCGATCATGATGCGCTGCCGCTGCCCGCCCGAGATCTCGTGCGGGTAGGCCTGCACCAGCTGTTCGGGTCGCGGCAGCTTCATCTGCGTCATCAGCTCGATCGTCTGCTGCTGCGCCGCCTTCTTGTCGGCGCCGGTATGCTTGCGGATCACCCAGCTGATCTGGTCACCCACGCGCCGCACCGGGTTGAGCGAGCTGAGCGGGTCCTGGAACACCATCGAGATGGTGCGCCCGCGCCGGTTGGCGAAGGCCCTGTCCGACTGCGTGACGAGGTTCACCCCGTCATGCAGCACGGTGCCCTGCGTCGACCAGCCCATTGGCAACAGGCCCATCAGCGCCAGCGCCGTCATGGACTTGCCCGAGCCGCTTTCGCCGACGAGTCCCATGCGCCCGCCCTGCGGGATGGTGAAGGAGACGCCGCGCACGGCAGTGACGTCGCCATTGCCGACGACGAGGTTCTTGACCTCTATGGCGGGAGCCGGACCGGTCATGCGCTCCTCCGCTTGAGCTTGGGATCGAGCACGTCGCGCAGTCCGTCGCCTAGCAGGTTGAGGCCGAGCACTACGAACACAATGGCAAGGCCCGGCCAGATGGCGAGCGGCGACGAGATGCCCACCGTCCGCTGCGCCTCGTTGAGCATCATGCCCCACGAGATGGCCGGACGGGTCACGCCCACGCCGAGATAGGAAAGGCCCGCTTCGGTCAGGATGCCGGCGGCGAAATAGAGGGTGAACTGCACGATCATGACGCCGGCAATATTGGGGATGACGTGGCGCGCGAGGATGAACAGCCGGCCGCGTCCGTAGAGCTTGGCCGACGTGATGAAGTCTTCCTGCAGCACGGCCATGGCGGCCGAGCGGATGACGCGCGTGAAGGAGGGGGCGAAGAAGGCCGCGAGCGCGAGAATCGTCGTAAACGCGCCCGAGCCCATGGTCGCGGCCAGCACCAGTGCCGTCACCATGCCCGGGATCGACAGCATGATGTCGGCCCCGCGGGAGATCGCCTCGTCCGCGAACTTGCCGTAGGCGGCTGCGACGAGGCCGGTAATCGTGCCGAGCAGCAGGGCGATCAGCGCGCCCCCGGCGCCGACGAGAATCGAGGTCCGGGCCCCCACCATCAGTTGCGCGATGATGTCACGGCCCAGTCCGTCCGTCCCGAGCCAGTGGTCGGGCGACAGCGGCGGCAGCATGCGCGCCTTGATATTGGGGATGTTGGGGTTCGACGGCAGCCAGAAATACGAGACCAGCGTGACGGCGAGGAACCCTGCCGTCA
>JAEYZJ010000133.1 GCA_023430705.1 Pseudomonadota bacterium
ACCGCGTGCATGGTGACTATCAGGGTGCCTTCCACCGGCTGAAGATGGACACCAATGCGGTGGCCGAAAAGCTCACCGAGATCGTGCATGGCCTCAAGCAGACGTCGCGCGGGCTGAAGACTGCGACCTCCGAGATCCTCTCGGGCGCCAACGACCTCAGCGAACGCACCACCAAGCAGGCCGCGACCATTGAAGAGACTTCGGCCGCAATGGAGCAGCTCTCCGGCACGGTGCTCGCCAATGCCGAGCGCGCCAAGGACGCATCGGAAGTCGCGGCAACGGTTACCCGGACGGCCGAGGAGGGTGGCCAGGTGATGCACCAGGCCACCAATGCGATGGAGCGGATCACCACATCGTCGGGCAAGATCTCCAACATCATCGGCATGATCGACGACATCGCCTTCCAGACCAACCTGCTCGCCCTCAACGCCTCGGTCGAGGCGGCGCGGGCGGGAGATGCGGGCAAGGGCTTTGCCGTCGTCGCCGTGGAGGTTCGTCGCCTCGCGCAGTCGGCGGCCGGCGCATCGGCGGAAGTGAAGGCGCTGATCGAGCAGTCGGGGACCGAGGTGAAGGCGGGGTCGAAGCTGGTCGCCGAGGCCGCGGCAAAGCTCGAGGCCATGCTGGCGGCGGCACGCTCGTCGAACGAACTCATGGACTCGATCGCGCGGGCCAGCCAGGACCAGGCTTCGGCCATCGAGGAGGTCAACACCGCCGTTCGCACCATGGACGAGATGACCCAGCACAACGCGGCGCTGGTCGAGGAAACCAACGCCGCGATCGAGCAGACCGAGGCACAGGCCTCCGAGCTCGATCGGATCGTCGACGTGTTCAACATGGGCGAGGCGACAGGTGCGCCGGCCGCCACCGAGCAGCCGGCGGAGCCAGTGCGCGGTATTAGGGCGCTGCAGGAAAAGGTGCGCTCGGCGGCCAAGTCCTACCTCAGCCACGGCAACGCCGCGGTCGACAAGGAATGGTCGGAATTCTGACCGACCACGCCCCGATGAATTACTTTGGACCGGCGCCGTTCGGCGCCGGTCTTTTGTTTTCCGGCGGCGGGAAATGTCTTCAACAAGGCGGCGTGGTGACGCGGCGTTAACGATGAAATGCTTTGCTCGGTGATCGGCGAACAGCATCACGGCCGTCGTTACTCCAGAAGGATCCCGACCCCATGTCCGCAAGACCCAAGCTGAAGCTGCCCGGATTGAGACTGCCAACGCTGAAACTGCGCGGGTCGATCATCGTGGCGGCGGCAGCGATCTTCACCGTCGCCATCGGCAGTTCGCTTGTCTACGTCGTGTCGAGCAACCGGGCGCAGGACCTCGCGCGTGCCGACGAAGTCGTGGGCGCGCTGGCGCAGACGCAGGCCGTGTCGGTGCAGACCTTCCTCACCGGCTTCGCCACCGTGGCGGACTCCACTGCGCGTACTGCCGAGGCGCTTCTCGCCGACAAGCAGATGGCGCCGACCGTCTATGGTGCCGTGGTCGCCAAGCAGTTGAAGAGCCTGCCCGACGCGCTCGGCGTCTACATGATGTTCGCACCGGAATCGGCGCTCTATGCGCGCGAGTCGTTCGCCGGCTCGCATTTCCTCATTACGGGCAAGCACGTCGGCGTCATGGCCGAGGTAAAGCCGGACGGTACCATCGGCTACGGCTCGCTCGACAACGAGGCGGGCTACGACAGCTGGTTCACGGGCCCGCTGAAGGCCGGCGTGCCGGCGATCACAGGGCCCGACAACATCGACGGGCGGCTCTACACCAGCTTCACCAATATCATCCACAGCCCCGCCGGCGCGCCGGTCGGGATGAGCGGCGTCTCGTTCGATTCCGCCGTGCTCGCCTCCAGGCTCGACACCGAGCCTCCGATGGGCACCGGCTTCTTGGGCATCATCAATCACAAGAACATCTGGGTGCTGAATCCCGATCCGGCGCTGGTGGGCACACCCGTCGTGGAGCCGTGGGCCCTCGAGGCGATGACGGCGCTCGCGAGCACCGACACGTTCACGTCCACCGGGGAGGAAGCGGGACAGACCTGGAAGATGAATGCCCGCAAGATCGACCTGCCTGGATCGGAGGAGTCGTGGGCGGTGGTGGTCGCGGTGCCGCAGGCGACGCTGCTCGCCGCCTCCGAGGCGCAACTGATGAGCCTCCTGATGGGCGGGATCGTGATCTTTGCGCTGGGGCTCGTCGCATTTGCCTGGCTCGGCAGCGCGGTTGCACGACCGATCGCGCGAATGACGGCGGTGATGCGCCGGATCGTGGAAGGAGACTACCACGTCGAAGTGCCGTTCGGGAGCATGAAGAACGAGATCGGCGACATGTCCAAGGCGGTGGAGGTGTTCCGGGCCAACGGGCTCAAGGTATCCGAGATGACCGAGGCCGAGGCGGCGCGCATCATCCGCGACCAGGAAGCGCGTTCGGCCATGATGGCGGAGCTGCAGTCGGCATTCGGCGAGGTGGTGGACGCAGCGGTCGCGGGTGACTTCTCGCGCCGGGTTGAGGCCGAGTTCCCCGATGCCGAGCTCAACGCACTGGCGGGAAGCGTCAACAACCTCGTAGCGACGGTCGACCGCGGACTTACCGAGACCGGCGAGGTGCTGGCTGCGCTCGCCAGTACCGACCTCACCAAGCGCATGGAGGGCGAGTACGAGGGCGCGTTCGCCCGGTTGCGGGACGATACCAATGCGGTGGGCGACAAGCTCAGCGAGATCGTGCGCCAGCTCAAGGAGACGTCCCGCTCGCTCAAGACGGCGACGGGAGAGATCCTCTCGGGGGCGAACGACCTGTCGGAACGCACCATCAAGCAGACAGCGACCATCGAGCAGACATCGGCGGCGATGGAGCAACTGGCCAGCACGGTGCTGCAGAACGCCGAACGTGCCCGCGAAGCGAGCACCGTGGCGGGTGCGGTGACCCGTACCGCCGAGGAAGGCGGGCAGGTGATGGGTGCGGCAACAGAGGCAATGGAGCGGATCACGGCCTCGTCGGGGAAGATCTCCAACATCATCGGCATGATCGACGACATCGCGTTCCAGACCAATCTGCTGGCGCTGAACGCATCGGTGGAGGCGGCGCGCGCTGGCGAGGCGGGCAAGGGCTTCGCGGTGGTGGCCGTCGAGGTGCGACGTCTGGCCCAGTCGGCAGCAGAGGCTTCTGCGGAGGTAAAGGTGCTGATCGAGCAGTCGGGCTCGGAAGTCACGACCGGCTCGCGCCTCGTGGCCGACGCGGCTGCCCGGCTTGCCGCCATGCTGGACGCGGCGCGATCGAGCAACGAACTGATGGACGGCATTGCGCGCGACAGCAAGGAGCAGGCGGCGGCCATCGAGGAGGTCAACACCGCCGTCCGGCAGCTCGACGAGATGACCCAGCACAATGCCGCGCTTGTGGAAGAGACCAATGCGGCGATCGAGCAGACCGACGGGCAGGTGAACGAGCTCGACCGGATCGTCGACATATTCACCATCGAGGGCGACGGGCCGGCGGCAGTGCCGACACGCAGGTCGTCCGGCATGTACCTCAGCCACGGCAACGCCGCGATTGCCGAGGAGTGGGCGGAGGGCTGACCGCCTCTAGGGGGGATAGTCCAAAACCAACGACAGCGTACGTCCTGTTGCACGACCCGTCATTTCCCGGACCATGACAGGGCGTCAGCGGGTCTTTCAGCCATACGGCTGCAAACCCTGACGCGCGGTGTCAGGTGGTCCGTGCGAAACTCTTTCCTTGCTCGTAAGGAGAGGATTTCGACATGCAGCCGACAAACGGGAGGACCGCAACTCCATCGACGTCTTCTTCTGGCAAAGCCGCGAGGCGGCACTGGCGGCGAGCGCAAAAATGGTGGAAGAGAGGACCCAGAGCGAGGCCATGACCATGATCGATCCCATGGGCCTCGAGATGAACCATGCAACCATCCGACTCTCGGTCGACTGAATTGGTCGCCGACCTTCTCCAGATCGTCCGCCCGTTTCCGGAGCCAGTGGGCCAGCTCACCAGCAAGCTCGCGCTGACGCTGCTCAACCTGCGTCCCGATCTCGAGGCGAAGGCCCGACTCGGCTGGGGCTCGGTCAACTACCGGCACCCGGTGGCCGGGTTCGTGTGCGCCATCTTCCCGATGGAGAACCATGTATCGCTGGTGTTCGAGCACGGCCGGCAACTGAACTCGCCGCTGCTCGAGGGCGAAGGCAGGCAGGTCCGCTTCATCCGGTTCATGCCGGACATGCCCATCCCCGAGGATGAACTCGCGATTCTGCTGGCCGAGGCCGTTGCACTCCGCTCCTGAGTCGTTGTGCGGCCCGGCGCGGTGCGTTAGCAGGTAGGGCTCGGCAGCAAGGAGGGGCAGGAATGGCGCGGATCGGGCTCGTGGCGCATGACGACAGGAAGGACGAGCTGGTCGCCTGGGCGCTCAAGAACCGCGACAAGCTGACGGTGCACGAATTGTGGGCCACAGGCACCACTGGTGGCCGCATCAACGAAGGGGCCGAACTGGCCGTCACGCGGCTGCTTTCCGGGCCGCTCGGGGGCGACGCGCAACTGGGTGCCATGATCGCCGAGGGCCGGCTCGATGCGCTGATCTTCTTCCAGGATCCGCTGACCGCCATGCCGCACGACGTCGACATCAAGTCGCTGACGCGCCTTGCGACGCTCTACAACATCCTGTTCGCCCCAAACCAGAAGACCGCCGACGCAGTGCTCGAAGCACTTTGAGCGACTGGTCAAAGCGTCCACAACCCTTTAAGAGCGGCGCCCAATCGAACGTGGTGCTCGGTTGACCGGCATTTGTGCATATGCGCAGATGCGTGAAAGCGGGCCCGAAGTCCCGTGGCAAAGAACATTCACAAGGACGGGGGCGGGGTGTCCTTCGACGCAGTCATCGACGTTCAGAACGTCAGCAAGCGCTTTGGCGGGCTGCAGGCAGTGAACAACTGCTCGCTGCGCGTCGAACGTGGATCGATCACCGGATTGATCGGGCCGAACGGGGCAGGCAAGTCCACCCTGTTCAACCTCGTCGCCGGAAATATCGTGCCGGACAGCGGCCGGATCATCTTCGACGGGCAGGACGTAACCGGCCTCAAGCCGCACCAGTTGTTCCACCGCGGCATGCTACGCACCTTCCAGATCGCGCATGAGTTCTCGCACATGACGGCGATCGAGAACCTGATGGTGGTTCCCCCCGGCCAGCCGGGCGAGAGCCTGCTACGCACCTGGATCACGCCGGGCGTGGTGAAGGAAGCCGACCGGCACGTACGGCAGAAGGCGCTCGACGTCATCGATTTCCTCAAGCTTGGACATGTGAAGCACGAACTGGCGGGAAACCTGTCGGGCGGGCAGAAGAAGCTCCTCGAGCTTGGGCGCACGATGATGGTCGACGCCAAGGTGGTGCTGCTCGACGAGGTGGCGGCCGGGGTCAACCGCACGCTGTTGCAGGACCTCGCGGCCAACATCGAGCGCATGAACCGGGAACTGGGCTACACCTTCTTCGTCATAGAGCACGACATGGACCTGATCGGCCGGCTGTGCGACCCGGTGATCGTGATGGCGCAGGGCGAAAAGATCGCCGAAGGCCCGATGAGCGAGATCCGGGCCAACCCTGAAATCATCGAGGCCTACTTCGGCGCTCCGGTGGAGGCGCAGCACTGATGCCGGTGATCGAACTCAAGGACGTGGTCGGCGGCTACGGCGGCGCGCCCATACTCAACGGCGTCAACATCGCGATCGAGCAGTCCGACATCGGCGTGATCGTTGGGCCAAACGGTGCCGGCAAGTCGACGACACTCAAGGCGATCTTCGGGCTACTGAAAGTGACCGGGGGCTCCATCGTCTTCGAGGGCGAGGAGATTCAGAACTCACTGCCCGACAGGCTGGTGCCGAAGGGGCTGAGCTTCGTGCCGCAGGAAAAGAACGTGTTCACCTCGATGAGCGTGGAGGAGAACCTCGAGATGGGGGCGTTCACGCGCAGCGACGATTTTCGCCCGACGATGGAGTGGGTCTACGAGATGTTCCCAGTGCTGCGCGAAAAGCGCCGGCAACCGGCGGGTGAACTCTCGGGCGGCCAGCGCCAGATGGTGGCCATGGGCCGGGCGCTGATGAGCCAGCCGAAGCTGCTGATGCTGGACGAGCCGTCGGCAGGGCTGAGCCCACGCTACGTGATCGAAATCTTCGAGCAGATCGTCAAGGTCAACAAGGCGGGTGTCGCCATCCTTATGGTCGAGCAGAATGCCCGGCAGGCCCTGGCCTTCGCCTCGCGCGGGTTCGTGCTGGCCACCGGCAAGAACCGTTTCACCGGCACGGGCCCCGAGCTCATCGCCGATCCCGAAGTCGCCAAGAGCTTCCTCGGGGGCTGATCGCGCAATGAACGAACTCATCTTCTTTTTCAACAACGTGATGGTGGCCGGGGTCGTGCTCGGCTCCATCTATGCGGTCGGCGCAATCGGCGTGACGCTGATTTTCGGCATCCTGCGCTTTGCCCACTTCGCCCATGGCGACATGATGACGATGGGCGGGTTCATCGCCTTCCTGCTGATGCTCGGATGCCAGGCGCTTGGAATCAGCACGCCGCTGCTCCCGACCGGCTTCCTCGTGCTGCCGGTTGCGATGGTCCTGACCGCCATCGTCGCGCTCGGCCTCGACAGGGGCTTTTACGCCCCCCTGAGGGCGCGCGGAGCGCGGCCGGTGACGCTGCTGATCGCCTCGATCGGCGTGACGCTGATCATCCAGGGGCTGATCCGCCTGTTCTTCGGCTCGGGCACCTACTCGTTCTTCGAGAGCGAACAGAAGCAGTTGATCCGCGTTCCGGTGCCGCTCGAAGGCGTCACCCGCACGATCAACTTCACCCAGCCGCAGCTGCTTATGGTGATCGCCACCATCGTCGCGGTGGTGGCGCTGCACCTGTTCCTCAGCCGGTCGCGGCTGGGCAAGGCGATGCGCGCCATGGCCGACAATGCCGATCTCGCGCAGGTCTCGGGCATCAACACCAAGCTGGTGGTGCGCGTCACCTGGATCATCGCAGGCGGACTCGCTGCGATGGCGGGTACGATGCTGGCGCTCGACGTGAACCTCAAGCCCGACCTCGCCTTCAACATCGTCCTGCCGATCTTTGCGGCGGCGATCGTGGGTGGGCTCGGCAAGCCGTTCGGCGCGATTGCCGGCGGCTACCTGATCGGCTTTGCCGAGACGGCGGCCATCTTCAACTGGTCCGTGCTGTTGAGGCCTATCGCCGGGGTGCTGCCGTTCGAGGTGCCGGCGACGCTGGCGGTCGTTCCCACCGAGTACAAGTTGACGGTGGCCTTCGTGATCCTCGTGGTGGTGCTGCTGTGGCGGCCAACCGGTATCTTCAAGGGAGCCTCGACATGATCGCGCGCCGTTCCCTGATCCTGTTCTTCGGGCTGTTCCTGCTGTTCGCGGCCATCGGCTGGGTGATGGGCGCCGCCAACATCTCGCTGCTGCTCGTGCAGAGCTTCGCTTATGCGCTGATAGCGCTCGGGCTGAACATCCAGTGGGGCTATGGCGGGCTGTTCAACTTCGGCATCATGGGCATGCTGATGCTGGGCGGCGCGGCCGTCACATTCGTTTCCTACCCCGTGAACGACGCCTTCTGGGAAT
>JAEYZJ010000168.1 GCA_023430705.1 Pseudomonadota bacterium
GCGTAGAAGCGCTGCCCGTCGTCCGGGAGGACCGCAAACGGCGCTCCGTCGACACGGCCGGTGCCTGCGATGCCCGGTCCGTCCACCAGCCGGTATGCAGTGCGCCAGTAGAACGCTCGTCGCGTCGTGAGCCTGGTGACGGCCCGCCCTGCGAGGCCCGCGACGATGTGGGGGACGTAGCGGGCGAGAAGTCCCTCCTGCGGGCGGGGCACGAACTGGGGTTCCTCATCCGTGGGCGCCAGCACACCCTCGACAAGGCGGGCGGCACAGGCCTCGAGCAGCGTTACCGCCGCGGCGAGGATGTCGTTGGCGATCCGGCCCAGCCAGACGCCATCCAGCAGCATGGGACGCGCGACAGCCACGATCTTGCCGTCGAGGCGCGCGACCAGTTCGGGTCGCAGCCCGTCGGCGAGGACGGCGGCAAGTCCGGTGGCAGGGCCGGACTGGCCGTTGAGCGCAAGGGTCAGGATCGGCGCGGCACCCGCAGCAGCGCTGCCCGTAAGGTCGATCACGAGATCGGGTAGGTCTGCGGCCTCCGTCTCCACCAGCGCCGCCGTGTGCGCCAGCGATGCCGCCGACCGGCTCGCCTCGAGCCGGAGGATGGAGGTGAGGTGGCCGGACCGCGGCGCCTCGCCGGGCACGACCTCGATCGACACCGAATGGCCCGCAGCACGAAGCCGCGAAAGCAACTCGAGCAGCCATCGCCTTGCGTCGGAAGCATAGTATCTGATTAGAATTTTATTCAAAATGCATCAGCCAGATCACCGCATCGGATGCGGATGTAGTGCGAGATAGCAACGGCGCGCAATTACCTGAAATCGACTTGGGTAAATTCTCGCACGAATTAATCATAGCTTAAGAGTTGGAGCGACCACGGCGAACACGCGACGTAAATGTGGCGGGCGGATAGCGACACGTCGTGAGTCGAACGCGGTGCGGTAGGCGATATGAACTTCTTCACTTTACCCGGGAGACCGGACAGGCGGCGCCTGCTGATCGTCTTCGGAACGCGCCCCGAGGCGCTCAAGTGCTTCCCCGTCGCGCAGGCCGCGCTGGCGAGCCCGCATCTCGACACCCGCATCTGCGTGACCGCCCAGCATCGGGAGATGGTCGACAGCGTCATCGCGCTGACCGGCATGCCCGTCCACTACGACCTCGACGTGATGTCGCCCGGCCAGAGCCTGTTCGAGGTGACCGCCAGGGTGCTGAGGGGCATGGAAGGCGTTCTCGACGATTGCAGGCCCGACATCGTCATGGTCCAGGGGGACACGACGACCGCGATGACCGCCGCCCTCGCCGCCTTCTACAAGCGCATCCCCGTCGCCCACATCGAGGCAGGGCTGCGCAGCCACAACATCGACAGCCCCTTCCCCGAGGAGCTGAACCGGCTGGTGGCCGGCAACATTGCCACCTGGCATTTCGCGCCCACCGCCGAGGCCCGGCAGAACCTCATCGCCGAGGGCAAGGACCCCGCCCGCATCCACGTCACCGGCAACACGGTGATCGACACGCTGCTGCATTTCTCGGCGACGCTCGACGAAGACGAGGGGCTGAGCGCGAAACTGGCCGCGCGGTTCCCCTTCCTCGACCGGACCCGGAAACTGATCCTCGTCACCGGCCACCGCCGCGAGAACTTCGACGGTGGCATCGACCGCATCTGCACCGCGCTCAAGGTACTGGCGACACGCGGCGACGTGCAGATCGTCTATCCCGTGCATCCCAACCCGAACGTGCGCGGCGTGGTGGAGGCGCAACTGCGCGGCGTGCCCAACATCCACCTGATCGAGCCCCAGGACTACCTGCCGTTCCTCTACCTGCAGAAGCGCAGCTACCTGGTGCTGACCGACAGCGGCGGCGTCCAGGAAGAGGCCCCCTCGCTCGGCAAGCCGGTACTGGTGATGCGCGAGAACACCGAACGGCCCGAGGGCGTCGCCGCCGGCACCGCCCGCCTCGTCGGCACCGACATCGAGCAGATCACTTCCAACGCAATTCGACTGCTGGACGACCCCGCCGCCTACCGCGGCATGGCCGAACGGCACAACCCCTATGGCGACGGTCGGGCCAGCCTCCGGATCGTCGAGGAGCTAGCGCGGCATGTCTAGGATCAAGACCGTTTCCGTTGTCGGCATGGGCTACATCGGCCTGCCGACCTGCGCCATGTTCGCGAGCCGCGGGCTCGACGTCATCGGCATCGACGTGAACGAGGCCGTGGTCGCCAAGGTCAATCGCGGCGAGATCCACATCGTCGAGCCCGACCTCGATGGCCTTATCCAGAAGGTGGTGGCCAACGGCAGGCTGCGCGCCGCGGTGAAGCCGGAACCGGCCGACGCCTTCGTCATTGCCGTGCCAACCCCCATTACCGCCGACCACCGGCCCGACGTGAGCTACGTGATGGCTGCGGCCCGCAGCATTGCGCCGGTTCTGAAGGCCGGGGACCTCGTGGTGCTCGAAAGCACCTCGCCGGTCGGCACGACGCGCGCCATGACCGCGGAACTGTCGCGCGCCCGACCGGACCTGCGCTTCCCCGACAAGGCCGGAGAAAACGCCGACGTCCTTGTCGCCTACAGCCCGGAGCGGGTGCTGCCCGGCAAGGTGCTGAGCGAACTGATCAACAACGACCGCTCCATCGGCGGGCTGAGCAGGGTCTCGTCGGAGCGTGCGGTCGAGCTCTACTCGAGCTTCGTCGCGGGCGACCTCTTCATCACCACGGCCGAGAGCGCCGAGTTGGTGAAGCTGACTGAGAACGCCTTCCGCGACGTCAACATCGCCTTTGCCAATGAACTGGCGGGCGTGTGCCAGGACCTGTCGCTGAACGTGTGGGAGGTGATCGAACTCGCCAACCGCCATCCGCGGGTGAACATCCTGCAGCCCGGCCCGGGCGTGGGCGGGCACTGTATCGCGGTCGACCCCTATTTCATCATCGATGCCGCGCCCGACAGCACTTTGCTCATGAGCTCGGCCCGCAAGATCAACTCCGGCCGTCCGCACGCGGTGGTGCGCGACATCGAGGCGCTGCTCGAGCCGGGCGAACTCCAGACGGTCGCCTGCCTCGGCCTCAGCTTCAAGCCCAACATCGACGACGTGCGCGAGAGCCCGGCGATCGAGGTGGTGAAGCTGCTGAGCGGGCTGAAGGGCGTGCGCGTGATCGCCGCCGAGCCGCACATCGATGCACTACCGCGCGAGCTCGAAGGTACCGGCGTCACCTTCGCCGACGCGCTGACCGCCATCGACCGCGCCGATATCGTGGTGCTGCTGGTCGACCACCGGCAGTTCGGCCTGATCGATCCACGCGCCCTCGAGGACAAGAAGCTCGTCGACACCCGCGGGCTCTGGACCTGGAAGAAGGCGCAGCGTCCCGACGCCCGCATCGAGGGCAAGCGGACACGAGAGGAACGTGAGCGCGGCCACCCGCTGCGCCGCGCCTCGGACCAGGCGGCTTGACCATGTCGGACTGGTCCAACCACCCCCTGCTGGTCGAGCGCCGCCGCGAGTTCCTCGGCTCGCCGCTGCACGTCCTGACCATGGAGGAAACCCTCGCGCTCGCAAACGACGCGATGGCCGCGCGCAAGCCGCTGCACCACACGGTGATCAACGTCTCCAAGCTCGTGAACATGCGCAAGAGCGCCGAGTTGATGGAGGACGTGGCGGCCGCCGACCTCATCAATGTGGACGGCGCCGGCGTCGTCTGGGGCGCACGGCTCTTCGGCATTGATGTGCCCGAGCGTGTCGCCGGCATCGACATCATGACGAACATGTTCGCGCTCTGCGCCGCCAAAGGCTTCCGGCCTTATCTGCTGGGCGCCGAGCAGGAGGTACTCGAAGCCGTCGACCAGCGGCTCGGACGGGAATACCCCGAGCTTGTCGTCGCCGGCATGCGGAATGGCTACTTCAGGCCCGAGGAAGAAGCGGCGGTGGTCGCGGCAATCAATGCCAGTGGCGCCGACTGCCTCTTCGTCGCCATGCCGACGCCGCGCAAGGAGCGGTTCCTCAAGCAGCACCGCGCCGTGCTGAAGCCGAGCTTCGTCATGGGAGTTGGGGGCAGCTTCGACGTCTATGGCGGCAAGGTCGTGCGGGCGCCCCTGCTGGTGCAGAAGCTCGGGCTCGAGTGGCTGTTCCGCGTGGCGCAGGAGCCCGGCCGCCTGTGGCGCCGCTACTACGAGACCAACAGGTCCTACGCGGCCCTGCTGTGGCGGGAATACTGGGGGCGGCGGGGTTCCGCCTGAGCCTGCGGGACTAGACAAGGGAAGGCCCTGCGCGAGCGGGGCCTTCTTGCTGTCCGGGGTCTAG
>JAEYZJ010000310.1 GCA_023430705.1 Pseudomonadota bacterium
GGCCCGCTGATCTGCCGGCGAATGGGATCGCCGAGGAGGCGCAACCCGTTCAAGACGACGAGCACCGTGCCCCCTTCGTGGCCGACGACGGCGAGCGGCAGCGGCAACTCGAAGAAGAGCCCGCCGACCACCAGCACCAGCATTGCCACCATGGCAAAGGTAAGATTCTGCCGGATGATCGCGGTCGTCCTGCGGGCCAAGCGCCGGGCCTCGGCCAATCTGCCCATGTCCTCGGAGAGCAGCGCCACGTCGGCGGCCTGAAGGGCCACGTCCGACCCGGCCGCACCCATGGCGATGCCCACATCCGCTCGAGCCAGGGCGGCCGCGTCGTTCACGCCGTCGCCGACGAACGCCACCTTGCCGCTCGCGGCGAGGTCACCGACCATCCGCACCTTGTCCTCGGGCAGCATGTCGGCATGGATCTCGTCGGGCTTCAGCCCGAGTTCCGCGCCGATACGCAGCGCCACCGGGCGCCGGTCGCCCGTCATCATCACGATGTGGCCGACCCCCTGGTGCCTCAGCGCCCCGAGCGCAGTAGTCGAAGTCGCGCGTGCCTGGTCGGCAACGGCGACGGCGCCCAGCATCTTCCCGTCGCGTCCGCAGTAGATGACGGTGCGGCTGTCGGCAGCCAGCGCCTCGAGCGCCGGGTGATCGATGCTCGCTCCCATCTCCGCTGCGAGCCGCGCGTTGCCGGCCCAGACTTGCCCATGTTCGTCGCGCCCCACGATGCCGGCACTCGGCCGATTGCTCGCGTCGCGGACACGGACGGGGGTGATGCCTAGGCGTGCCGCTTCCTCGCGGATGGCAGCGGCGCTGTGATGCTCGGACTGCGCCTCGACCCCTGCCAACTGCGCGAGCAGCCCGCGCTCGTCGCCGTCGAGTGCGACGATGGCCGTGACCGACGCCTTGCCGGTGGTGAGCGTGCCGGTCTTGTCGAAGGCGAAGGTATCGACGTCCGCCAGCGTTTCGAGCGCCGCACCGCCCTTGAACAGCACCCCGCCCCTCGCTGCGGCCGAAAGCGCAGAGAGGATGGCGGCTGGCACCGATATGACGATAGCGCAGGGGCTGGCCGCGACAAGAAGCGTAGCGGCGCGATAGAGCGCCTGCTGCCAGTCGTTCCCGAGCCAGTAGAAGACGAGGAAGGCGAGGAGTGCCCCGACCATCACGGCGAGCGTATAGCGCTGGCCGAACCAGGCGCTGAAGCGCTCGGACGGAGCCTTGGCCGCCTGCGCTTCTGTGACGAGCTCGATCATCCGCGCCACGGTGCTCTCGGCTACAGTCTTGGTGACCGCCACCTCGAGCACGCCGTCAATGTTGACTGTGGCCTCGAGGACGGGGGCGCCCGGCCCTTTGGCGACGGGAACGGATTCGCCGGTAATGTTCGCCTCGTCGAGCGAGCCGCGCCCGGCAACGATCACGCCGTCCGCAGGGACCCGCGCGCCGGGGCGGAGGATAAAGATGTCGTTGACCGCGAGTTCCGCGGCGGGGACCTCCTCGACTTTTCCGTCCGCCCCCTTGCGCAGCGCGGTCTCCGGTCGCAGGTCCATCAACGCCTCAATGGCGCGCCGGGCCCGGCCGAGCGCCCGCTCCTCCAGCGTGGTCGAGATGCTGAACAGGGTCAGGAGGACGGCGCCTTCGAACGGCGCGCCCACCGCCGCCGCCGCTACTGCGGCCACGACCATCAGCAGGTCAATGTCGAGAATCCGTTCCTGCCATAGCGTGACCAGCGCCCGCCAAGCGGCTGGGACCCCGCCTGCGAGATAGACCAGCGCGAGCCCGATCAGAGATATGTAGCCGGCAGTGCCGCCCCGGAGCGGCCAGAAGGCGAGGATGGCCATCACCATTCCGAGCGCTGTAAGCGAAGTCAGGACGATCGACCGGTCAAGGCGCAGAAGGCTGCTCACATCATCTCCACTGTGACGAACTCATGCTGGGCTCGCCACGATGCGGGCGATGGCCCCGTTTGTCATGTGGTACGATGGTGGTGCAGGCTCAAGCCTTGAACACTGAGCCGCTATGCCTCGGTGGTCTTTCCATCGAAGCGCTCGTGCGCTCCATCCGCTTCCGCCCTGGTCGCGTAGGCCACGCCATCGGCGTGATGAGGTGGGCTGTAGATCGTGAACAGCTTGAGCGGCTCGTCGCCGGTGTTTCGGACATTGTGCCGGGCACCCGCTGGGACGATCATCGCCATATCGGACTCTATGGCTCGTACATGTCCGTCGATCACGAACTCGCCGCTGCCGTCCTCGACGAAGAAGAACTGATCCCCGCCTTCGTGAACCTCCTCGCCGATCTCCTCGCCGGGTTGCAGCGCCATGAGGACGAGCTGCGAGTGCTTTGCAGTGTAGAGGACGCGCCGGAAGTCGTCGTTCTCTTCGGTTAGCGCTTCGAGGTCGCCGAGAAAGCCGAGCATCGGTAGCTCCTAGTGCGGTCGTGGTCGGGATGACTGGCAAGCTTAGCAGCAGCTGCCACCGGCCGGTTGACGACGATCAATGCGGGCTCGCGCGGTCGCACGCCCTTTCAGGCGCAGTAGATGTCGTAGAGTGTCTCCAGGACCCGTCGGACCTCGCCGGAGGCAAGGCTGTAGTTGATCTGCTGCGCATCGCGCCGCGTCTTCACCAGCCCCCATGCCCTGAGCTTGGAGAGATGCTGCGACAGGGGCGACTGGGCGAGACCCACGCGCTCGGACAGGTCCGTCACGTTCATTTCCCGCTCGACCAGGTTGCACAGGATCAGCAGCCGCTTGGGGTTGGCCATGGCGGCGAGCAACTGGCTCGCCTCCTCGGCGCGATCCTCAAGTTTCTCGATTTCCATCTTGATCATATTAGTATCTGCGAATATATGCATGTTCGTTCGTAGATATGTACCCGTTCGGACCGTGACGCAAGGAGCGTTCGCCGACGGCAATCACGGTCCGACACCAACTGCAAGGTTTGCATTGATTACCGACTTCACTCCTCTAACCGCGCTCGGCGGCGGCATGCTCATCGGGCTTGCTGCCGTCGCCTTGATGGCCTTCAACGGCCGCATCGCCGGCATGACCGGCATCCTCACCGGCCTGCTGCCGCCCATCGCCGCGGACTGGGGCTGGCGCGCCGCGTTCCTCCTGGGCGCCATTGCCGCGCCCATGTTGCTGACCACGCTCGTCGGTGCCGATGTGGTGGCCATCAATAGTCCGATCCCCGCCCCATGGCTGGTCCTGGGCGGCCTGCTCGCTGGAGTCGGCGTCTATTTCGGCTCCGGCTGCACCTCCGGTCATGGCGTCTGCGGCATGGCCCGGCTGTCGCCGCGTTCGATTGCGGCCACCATGACTTTCATGACCACCGCCGTCGCCACCGTATTCGTCGTTCGCCACGTGCTGGGAGGTCTATGATGCGTCGCATGGTCGCCGCAGGCCTGATCGGCCTTCTCTTTGGCACGGGCATCGCCATCTCGGGCATGGCCAACCCCGCCAAGGTTCTGAACTTCTTCGACCTGTTCGGAACGTGGGATCCGTCGCTGGCCTTGGTGATGGCCGGCGCCCTGACGGTTACGGCTGTTGGATACCGCCTGGCGCTCAAGCGCCCCAAGCCTGTGCTGGAGCCAAGCTTCCATCTGCCGACCAACCGCAAACTCGACCCGCCCCTGATCGCCGGCGCGGCGACCTTCGGCATCGGCTGGGGGATCAGCGGCTTCTGCCCCGGCGGTGCGGTACCGGCACTGGGCCTCGGGGAGCCGTCGGCCTGGATATTCGTGGCCTCGATGGTCACCGGCATCGCGGTTGCCCGCTCCATCCGCCTCGCACTGGCGGCGCGTCACACCGCCCCGGCCAATTGAACGAAAGGAGACTCAGATGAGCACTCTTCCATTCACCACCGACCTCTCGATAAAGCCCGAGGTCACCGCGTTCTTCGACGCTCCGACCAACACCATCAGCTACGTGGTCAAGGACCCCGCGTCCAATGCATGCGCGGTGATCGATTCCGTAATGGACATCGACTACGCCGCCGGCCGCATCACCTATGATGGCGCCGACCGTATCATCCGCCATATCGAGGAGCACGGGCTCAAGCTCGAGTGGCTGATCGAAACGCATGTCCATGCCGACCACCTGTCGGCTGCCCCCTATATCCAGGGCAAGCTCGGCGGCAAGCTGGGCATCGGCGAGAACATCACGATCGTCCAGGATACGTTCGGCAAGATCTTCAACGAAGGCACGGAGTTCCAGCGCGACGGCAGCCAGTTCGACCGGCTGTTCAAGGACGGCGACAGCTACACGATCGGCGGGCTGGTTGCGCACGTGATGCATACGCCTGGCCACACCCCGGCCTGCATGACGCATGTGGTCGGAGACGCCGCGTTCGTGGGCGACACGCTGTTCATGCCCGACGGAGGTTCGGCCCGCGCCGACTTTCCCGGGGGGGACGCCCGCACCCTCTATCGGTCGATCCAGCGGGTGCTCTCGCTGCCACGCGAGACGCGCCTGTTCATGTGCCACGACTACGGACCGAACGGCCGTGACATCCAGTGGGAGACCACGGTCGGCGACGAGATAGATCACAACATCCATGTCGGCGAGGGCACGGACGAGGAGACGTTCGTCCGGATGCGCGAGGCCCGCGATGCGACGCTCAGCATGCCCAAGCTGATCATCCCGTCTCTGCAGGTCAACATGCGCGCCGGCCAGCTGCCGCCCAGGGACAAGGACGGCAAGACCTACCTCAAGGTCCCCGTGAACGGGCTCTGATTATGTTCGACTTCCTCAAACCCAAAGGCACAACCATGAACATCCGCAAGATCGACGAGGACTTCTTTGTCACCGGACAGATCACCCCCGAGCAGATCAAGGACATCGCCGCGGCCGGCTTCAAGTCGATCGTCTGCGCCCGTCCCGATAACGAGGAGCCCGGGCAACCGGGCTTCGGCAAGGTCGCAGAGGCCGCAGAGGTCGCAGGCATCCGGGCAGTCCACATCCCGGTTTCGGGTCCGCTCGGCGAAGGCCAGGTCATCCGCTTCCATGAGGCGTGGTCTG
>JAEYZJ010000319.1 GCA_023430705.1 Pseudomonadota bacterium
CTGGCACTGGTACGCCGGAGCTCCGATGACGCTGCGCATCTCGCACGACGGCAGATCGGTTGCCGACCACCGGCTCGGCACGGGCTTTCACGCCGGCGAACGGCCGCAGCTCGTGATCCCCGGCCATGCCTGGCAACAGGCGATCTGCCTCGGCGACTGGTCGCTGGTCGGATGCACGGTTTCGCCGGGCTTTGAGTTCAGCCGGTTCGAGCAGGCGCCGAAGGGGTGGGAGCCGGGCTGACGCCCTGCCCTTGCCTGCCTCGAACTCGAGAGATCGCTGGGTCCCCGGGTCAAGCCCGGGGATGACGGTGGATGGTTTCGGCGGAAGCGGTGTCCGGTGACGGACGGTGCGCCCCTACGCCTTCTTCACCCAGCGGCCGTTCTGTTCCTGCTGCCAGTAGGTGACCTCGTTGCCGTCGCGCAGGGCTTTCCAGGCGACGCGCGCTTCGGCGACGGCGTCGGGGTCGTGGCCCGAGAACATGTAGACGATGCGCTGGTAGCCCTCGCCGGACGCCGGCACGGCGCGGTCGACGAAGAAGCGGACATCGGCATTGTTGGGGTTGTGCGGGCGGGTGGTGATCAACACCGGCTGCAGGTGGTCGGCATCGCCGCCGTCCCGCGCATGCGGCAGGAAGCTGTCGTCGCGCCAGGTCCAGAGCAGGTTGTCGATCTGCTCGGCGCGATCGTCGCTGCTGGTCTCGACGATGACGTGCCAGCCGCGCTCGAGGGATTTCTCGACAAGCACCGGCAGCACGTGTTCGAGCGGCTGGTTCTCGAGGTGATAGAACAGGATCTCGCTCATGTCGCCGCCGCCGCCGTTTCCGTGACGGCGCCGCCGGCGGTGGCGAGCGACAGCATGGCAGCGGCGATGGCCGCGGTGGGCCGGTCCATGCCGCGCAGCGGGATCAGGGCGATGCCGGGCATGTCGCTGCGGAACCCGATGGTGCCGGCGCGATAGGGGCTGAGCCGGGCAGGAACGGGCTCGCGCAGCACGAGCTGCATGGCGCCGCCGCCCGGGGCCAGCGAGATGTCGGCGACGTTGCTCCACGGGATGAGCGCGTCGGTGACCCGGCGGTCGAAGACCCCACGCTCGTCAACCGACAGCACCGGCCGGGGCAGGCGGAGGTCGCCGACGATCGCGGCCGCGACGACGAGGAAGAACAGCCCGACCGCCGTGGTGGGCAGGGCGATGAGGCTCAGTTCGACGCTCGCCTGCATCGACCAGGCGCCGCCGAGGCTCAGCAGGAGGAGCAGCGCCGGCAGGAGCGACAGCACGCCGACGAGGGCGGCGAGCGCCGCCGTGGCCGGCAGCCAGAGCAGCGAGGGATTGGCGGTCAGCGGACGTGGCGTCTCGGTCATTTGCCCTCGTAGTTGTCGCGCACGAGGCGATCCAGCAGGGCGACGCCGAAGCCCGAGGCCCAGGCCTGGTTGGTCTCGTTCGTGGGCGAGGCCAGCGCGACACCCGCGATGTCGAGGTGCGCCCAGGGCATGTCGTTGACGAAGCGCTTGAGGAACATCGCCGCGGTGATCGAACCCGCGGGCCGGCCGCCCGAGTTCTTTATGTCGGCGAAGCGGCTCTCGATCTGCTTGTCGTAGGCCGGGCCCAGCGGCATGCGCCAGACCTTCTCGCCGGTCACCAGGCCCGCGGCGATCAGTCGGTTCGCGAGGTCATCGTCATTGGAAAAGAGGCCCGCGTGATCGTTGCCCAGGGCGATGCCGATGGCGCCGGTGAGGGTCGCAAGGTTGACCATGAACCGTGGCTTGAAGCGATCCTGCGTGTACCAGAGCGCGTCGGCGAGGACGAGCCGCCCCTCGGCGTCGGTGTTGACGATCTCGATGGTCGTGCCGTTCATGGCGGTGAGGATGTCGCCCGGACGGTAGGCCGTGCCCGAGGGCATGTTCTCGACGAGGCCGATCACGCCGACGACGTTCACCGGCGCCTTGCGGGCGGCAAGCGCGTGCATGAGGCCGGTGACGGCCGCGGCGCCGCCCATGTCGCCCTTCATGTCCTCCATGCCGAGGCCGGGCTTGATCGAGATGCCGCCGGAATCGAACACCACGCCCTTGCCGACGAAGGCGAGCGGCTGTTCGCCCGCCTTGCCGCCGTTCCAGCGCATGACGACGAGCCGCGGCGGCCGGGCCGAGCCCTGCGCAACCGCGAGAAGCGCGTTCATGCCCAGCTTGCGCATGGCCTTTTCGTCCAGCTGCTCGACCTCGACCCCGAGGCCGGCGAGCTTTTCGGCCTCCGCGGCGAACTCGAGGGTGCCGAGCACATTGGGCGGCTGGTGGACGAGGTCCCGCGCCAGCAGGGTGCCCGAGGCGGTGGCATCGCGATCGGCGATGGCCCTGTCGACGGCGGCCCGGTCGGCGACGTGGAGGGTCACGGCGAGCGATCCGTCGCCGTTCTCTTCCTTGCGCGCCTTGTAGGCATCGAAGCGATAGTGGCGCAGCCGCAGCCCCGCCGCGAGTTCGCCGATCGCCTCCGGCGTCGCGTTGTCCTCATCGATGACGACGGCGGCCTTCGCCGCCTTGATGGAAGCCAGCTTGCCGGCGAGCGAACCGCCGCGGTCGGCCCAGGCCGAGGGCGAAGTCCCCTCGCCCGCCTTGCCGCTGCCCAGCACCAGCAGGCGGTCGGCCGAGAGGCCCTGTGGCGTCAGGATCTCGAAGGCCGTGCCCTGCTTGCCCCTGAACCCCGCGGCCGCGGCCACGGTGGCAAAGTCGAGACCCGTCGCCTGCCAGGCGGTGGCGGCGGCCCCGGCCGGCCCCGCGTCCTCAGCCGCGTAGATGACGAGCGTGCCCGTCGCCTTGGGGGTAAGGGCGGCAGTCTTGATCTCGATCCGGCTGGGCATAGAAGGAGCACCTCTGGCGATAGGCGGCAGGTGGCCGCGCAGTGACGGGTTCGACTGATAGACCCTCTGCCCACCGCGTCAATCCCGCAACAGGCCCGCGGGCAATTGCCGCCCCGGCGCCCCGCGGCTTGCCAAGCGCCGGTCCGCGCGGGCACACTCCGCCCTCACCACCGGGGGCGTCCGCCATTTCCGGGGCGCCTTAATCCCGTGTCTGGCATGAACCGGCTAAGCAGTTACCTGACAAGGCTTTTTGCCGCCGAAGCAGCCGGGCTTTTCGCCGTCGCGCTGACCATCATCTACGTCGCGCAGACCCTCAGAATCATCGACATCGACGCGGTGCGCGAGCGCGGCCTGGGGCTCCTGTTCTGGCAGACGCTGCTGGCGGTGCCGCAGCTGGCGATCGCGTTCCTATATACCTGCATCGCCATCGGCCTCGCGCGGGCCCTGCGCGGGATGCAGGCGTCGCGCGAACTCCACATCATCCATGTGGCGCAGCTGCTCCCCAGCCTGCTGCGGGCGGTGCTGGTCTATGCCGGAGCGGGCATGGTGCTGGTGCTGGTGCTGTCGCATGTCATCGAGCCGATGGCCAAGCGGGCGACCAACACGCTGCTCGCCGAGGCGGCGGCTGATCTGGTCGGTCGTTCGCTGGTGCCGAACCGGTTCGCGGAGCTGGGCGACGGGGTGACGGTCACCGTGGGGGGGCGCGGGCCAAGCGGCGAGATCACCTCGTTCTTTGCCGACGACAACCGCGATCCGAACACGCGCCGGACCTATATCGCCGACTCCGCGGTGATCTCGAGCGACGAGCTGGGCTACGTGCTGCAGCTCGAAAACGGCTCGATCCAGTATCGCACCACGGACGGGCAGTTCTCCGAAATCTCGTTCCAGCGCTACGACATCGCGCTCGAGCGGCTGACGGGGGACACCGACGACGCGCGGCGCAGGCGCGACCTGCCGACCTGGAACATGGTCCAGGAAGCGGTGGCCGAGGGCGACTGGCCGGAGGAGTGGGTGAAGAGGATCGCCCAGCGGACGGCGGACGGCCTGCGGGTCCTCGTGCTGTGCCTCTTCGTCTTCGCCATCAGCGGCTTTCCGTCGGGCCGCCGGCGCGAGCCGCTCGTCCCCATCGAGGTGACGGTGCTGTGCGCGGTGCTCTTCGAGCGCGCGCTGACAAGCTACGTGCCGGTGGGCGGCTGGCAGCAGGAGTTCACCGGGGTGCTGGTGGTTCTGGTGGTGGCGCTCGGCATCCTCGCGGTGCGTCTGAGGCTCTTTGCTCCCGTGGTTCGGGAGGTACACAGCGGATGAACCGGATCGACTGGGTCGTGGTGCGGCGACTGCTCAGTTCCGTGGGGCTGACGCTGATCGTGCTGTTCGGCATCGCCCTGCTGGCAGAATCGCTGAACCTGGGGCGGTTCCAGCGGCTGACGGCGCTCGGCGGGCCGTGGCTGGCCATCGCGGGCGTGGTGCTGGGAGCGTCGCGCTGGATGATCGACACCCTGCCGTTCACCTTCCTCGTGGGCGCGATCGCGGGCCTGCTGAACCTGCAGTCGACCCGCGAGATGACGGTGATCAAGGCGTCCGGCCAGTCGGTGTGGCGGGTCATGAAGGCGCCGCTCGCGACGACCATCGTCGCGGGCCTCGCGGTGTCGCTGGTGATCGATACGACGGTGGTCTGGCTCAACCGGACCATCCTGCCGCCCACCAACAGTTCGGGCGGCTCGGGGCTGTGGCTCGACGAGCGGCGTGCGGATATCCACTACATTCTCGAGGCGCGGGGAACCGATGCCGGCGGCACGCGGCTCACCGACGTGACGGTGTTCCTGATGGACGCGCCGCGCGACCGGATCGAGGCGCCGGAGGCGATACTGGAGGGCGGCGCCTGGGTGATGCCGAACGCGATACGGTTCGAGGCGGCCGAACTGCCCCGGCCGATCAGGGATTTCCGGCTGCCGACATCACGCACGGCGGGCGACATGCGGGCCCGGCTTTCGACGACGCAGGACCTGACGGTGTGGGAGCTGGCCGCATCGCTCGCCTCCCGCCTCAACGACCCCAGCGAGCGCGCCGAAATCGAGACGCGATTCCTGCGACTTCTGGGCCTGCCGCTCAGCCTGTGTGGCTCCCTCGTCATTGCCTTCGCATTTACTGCCGGTTATCGAAGGACGAATAAATATGGTGGGGCGGTGCTTTATGGTATCGTCCTTGGTGTCTTGGTTTATGTGGTAAGCGAGATGGCGGGACGTGCCGGGGGCGCCGGCGTGATGCATCCCGTCGTTGCGGTCGCAGGGCCGGCGATGGTGGCCATCGTCATCGGTGTGACGGTGCTGCTCAACAGGGAAGACGGACGGACGTGAGCACTATCGGCCGCGACCGCAGAGGGGCGATGCGCCTGCGCAATGCCTGCGCCGGGCTGTTGCTCGCCCTCGCCGCCGTGACCGGCGCAACCGGACCCGCGGCCGCCCAGTACCTGCCGGAAGATTTCTTCGAGACCCTGCCCGGGCCGGGCTCGCAGGCGCAGGTGGAAGCCAATACCCTCGCCTATGACAAGCGGGCCGACGTGATCAGCGCCGAAGGCCGCGTGATCATGAAGTACGCGGGCTACCAGATCAGTTGCGACGACCTGCGCTACGAGCAGCGGTCGGGACGCCTCTCGTGCATCGGCAACGCCGAAGTGCTGGGCCCGAACGGGACCACCTATGCGGCCGACAAGATCGAGGTGACCGGCGGGATGAAGGAAGCCTTCATCCAGTCGCTGACGCTCACCACCAGGGACGGCGCGATGGTGACGGCCCGCGATGTCGCCTATTCGCAGACGCTGGAAACCGTGCTCGAGGAAGCGACCTACTCGCCCTGCGGGCTGTGCGTCGACGAGAAGGGCCGCAAGATCGGCTGGCGCATCCGCGCGGCGCGGCTGGTGCAGGACGCGGAGACAAAGACCGTCTATCTCGAGCAGCCGTCGCTCGAAGTGCTCGGCGTCCCGGTCGCCTGGCTGCCGTGGCTCTCGCTGCCCGATCCGACTTCGCCGCGCAACAGCGGCTTCCAGCTTCCCAACCTCGACTACCGCCCCGAGTACGGGGCGCGGGTCGATGTGCCCTACCTGATCACCGTCGGCGAGGATATCGACATCCTGCTGACGCCGACACTGATGTCCCGCCAGGGCTTCCTGATGGCGGCCGAGTATCGGCAGCGCTTCAGCTACGGCTCCTTCTCGGTGCGCGGCTCGGGCCTCTACCAGCTCGATCCCGAAGCGTTCGACGGCGTCGGGGACCGCCGCTGGCGGGGCGCCATCCAGACGACGGGCAAGTTCGAGCCGGTGCAGGACTGGACCGTCGGCTGGTCCTACAGCACGTTTTCCGACCCGGCCTATTTCCGGGACTACCGCTTCAACACCGCCAACTGGACGGTCAACGAGGTCTACGCCACCCACCTCAGCACCGACTTTTACGCCGACGTCCGGCTGCAGGAGTTCCTGAAGCTGGGCCGCTACGGGAGCGAAGAGGCGGCCCGGCTGGCGCAGGACCGGCAGGCGCTGACCGCGCCCAATGCGCGCGGCAACGGTTATTTCGACCTCGGCGAGATGGGCCAGGTGCGCGCCAACGGCAGCCTGCTCGGCGTCTACCGCGAAGAGGACGCCATCGAGACCTACGGCCCGGTGACCTACGCGCTGGGCTACGAGGGGCAGAAGACGCATGCCAGCGGCGAGGTCAGCTGGCAGAAGCAGGTGGTCGCACCGGGCGGCGTCCTCGTCACCCCCTATGCGGGCCTGCGCGCCGACATCGCCGGATACGACAGGGGCGACGAGCTGACGCCGGGAGAGCCGGACGACCAGTTCCTGTTCGAAGCGACGCCGATCGCGGCGATCGACATGCGCTGGCCGCTGATGGCGAGCAACGGCGCGGACACGCACCTGTTCGAGCCCGTGGCGCAACTGGTCTATCGCGGCTCCGGCACGAGCCTTGTCGGCATCACCAACGACAATGCCCACAGCTTCGTGCTCGATGACAGCAACATCTTCTCCTACGACCGGTTCACCGGCACCGACCGCCAGGAAACGGGCCTGCGCGCCAATGTGGGGGCCCGCTACCTCGCCAACTTCTCGGCGGGACAGTGGCTCGAGATCATCGCCGGGCAGAGCTTCCACCTCGCCGGCACCAATGCCTACGACGAGCCGGATCCGACCAATACCGGCCTTGCCAGCGGCATGGAGGAGGATGCGTCCTACGTGGTCCTCGGCGCCCGCGGGTCGCCCTACGAGGGGCTGACCATGGGCGCGAAGCTGCAGTTCGACCCCGACGGTCCGCGGGTCGCCCGGGCCGGCGTCGGCGGCGACTACGCGGTCGGCGACTATTCGGTGGGCGGCGACTACATCTACCTGCCGGCCGAACCGGCAGCCGGTGTCCTCGCGGACCAGCATGAGGTGACGATGCGGGCCGGCGCGCCGCTGCCGCTCGACTACTGGTTCGCCAAGGGCAGCCTGTCGTGGGATCTCGCGGCCGGACAATGGCTGGAAGCGCGCGGCGAGCTGGTCTATGACGACGGCTACTTCCTCGCCGGGGGCTTTGCGCAGGCGAACGGTCCGACCCATGACGACGGGGATTCGGTGCAGTTCGGACTGAGGTTCGCCCTCAAGGCGCCCAACGTCGAGTACGCCGTCGGATACTAACGGATTTTAGCCGTATTCGTGAAACATTGAGGGGCTTGGCCGGGGGCGATCCGGCAAGCCTCGAAGAGACAGAATGGTGACGACAATGCTCCGACTTATCGCTGCACTGCTGATCGGTGTTACTCTCGGCGTCGCGCCGGCTTATGCCGCGACGAAGGTGACGGTGAACGGCGTGCCGATCTCGGACATCGAGATTTCGCAGCGCACCAAGCTGCTGGCGCTCGAGGGCGGCGGCGGCACCCGGGCCGCGACGGATCAGCTGATCAACGAACAGCTGCAGCTGCAGGAAGCCAAGAAGTACAACATCACCATCACCGACCAGCAGGTCGACGACGCGTTCCAGCAGGTGGCGCGGAACGTGAAGCTCTCCACCGACAAGCTGCGCCAGCTTCTGCAGAGCCGCGGCGTGAGCGCGGACACCATGCGGGCCCGCCTGCGCGCGGCGCTGGCCTGGCAGCAGCTGAGCGGCATGATCGTGCAGAGCCGCGTGAAGCTGTCGGACCTCGAACTCGACAAGCAGGCGGCAGCGGCGCTCGATAACGAAGCGAGCTTCGACTACATCCTCAAGGAAGTGCTGTTCATCAGCACCTCCGGCAATGCCTCGGCGCGGACCGGCCAGGCGAATGCCTACCGCAAGGCGTTCAAGGGCTGCGACACCGCGGTTCAGCTTTCGCTGAACTACACCGACGCCGCGGTTCGCGACATGGGGCGCCGCCATGCGACCCAGCTGCCGGACGCGCTGGCCAGGGAACTTGCCGGGCTCAACGTGGGCGGCATCTCCAAGCCCCGCGTCACCGAGCAGGGCGTATCGATGCTGGCCGTGTGCGCCAAGAACGCCGCGCGCGACACCTCGTTCATCAAGAACAAGCTGCGCAGCCAGCAGGGCGGCGAGGCCATGAAGGCCGAATCCGAGAAGTACATGGACGAGCTCAAGGCCAAGGCCAGGATCGTTTACAGCTGACCTCGCGCGCATCGGGCATTGGGCGCGGCCTGCGTCCAGTGCCTCAGCAAAGTGCGCATGGAAGCCATCGACGTGCGGCCGTGCCGCCCACAGATGCGAGGATGCCTTGGCCGAAACGACCCAGCCGCTTGCCGTCAGCATGGGAGAGCCCGCGGGGATCGGGCCCGACCTGATCCTGAGGCTCCATGCCCGCCGCGCCGAACTGGGCCTGCCGCCGTTCGTCGTGTTCGGACATCTCGAGTTTCTCGCCGCACGGGCGGCCCGGCTGGGGCTCGACATCCGGCTCGTGGCGAGCACACCCTCCGAGGCGGCCGCGCGGTTTGCGGAAGCGCTGCCGGTGGTGAGCATCGACGGGCTGGTGCCGGACAAGCCGGGCGACCCCACTCCCCTCTCGGGCAAGGTGGTGATCGAGGCGATCACGCAGGCGACGCGGGCGACGCTGACCGGAGCGTGCCGCGGCATCGTGACGGCGCCCATCCACAAGGCCGCGCTCTATACGGCGGGCTTCAAGTATCCGGGGCATACCGAATTCCTCGCGGCGCTCTGCGACCGTGACGGCAATCCGCCGCTGCCGGTGATGATGCTGGCACATGAGGACCTGCGGGTGGTGCCGGTGACGATCCACGTCCCGATCAGCGACGTGCCGCGGCTGCTGACCCAGGAACTGGTGGCCGAGACGGGGCGCGTCGTGGCACACGACCTGCGCACCCGGTTCAGCATCGCCGAACCGCGGCTCGCCTTCGCCGGCCTCAATCCGCATGCCGGCGAGGGCGGCAGGATCGGAACCGAGGATCTGGACGTCGTGGCGCCGGCGATCGCCGAGCTGCAGCACCAGGGCATCGCGGCCGAGGGTCCGATTCCGGCGGACACGCTGTTCTACCTGCCGCACTGGCGCAAGTACGACGCGGTCATCGCCATGTATCACGACCAGGCGCTGATCCCGATCAAGACGGTCGCCTTCGACGAAGCGGTCAACGTCACGCTCGGCCTGCCGATCGTGCGGACATCGCCCGACCACGGCACGGCGTTCGACCTGGCCGGCACCGGCGGGGGCTCCGATGCGAGCTTGCTCGCGGCGATCCGTCTCGCCGACAGGCTGACGCGCGTCTCCCGCGCCGCGCCGTAGCTGCTGGGCGCCCGCCGCTACTTCTGCTTTTCGAGCCAGGCCATCATGTCGGCGACCTCCTTTTCCTGGGCGGCGACAATGGCCGTGGCCAGCTCGCGGGCCCATGGGTCGTCGCCGTGGGTCAGTTCGGCCTTCGCCATGTCGATGGCGCCGCGATGATGCGCGATCATCGAGCAGACGAAGGCAACGTCGATGTCGGGCGCAGTGGCGCCGGTCATCATGTCGGCGTTCATCTTGTCCATGCCGTCCATCAGGTCCATGTGCGGCGCATCGCTGCCAATGGCGGCGGAGCCCATGGTCATGTCCCCGTGCGGCTCGGCATTGGCCGTGCAGACATCAGGTAGCGCGGCCCCGCTGGCGGGCTCGCCCGGGTGTTCCTGCGCCAGCGCCGGGCCGGCTGCGGCAAGAAGGGCGGTGGCGAAAAGCAACTGCTTGAGCATTGTGGACTCCTCTGCTGGCCAGCGAAACGCCGCCGGCGAGTGAGCTGTTCCTGCACCTTCCCACCATGGGAAACTCAAGCGGCATTTGCCTCGGACGATAAATCCGCTATCCCGCTGCCATGCAGATCGACACCCTCCCCCCGCTCCGCGAGGTCATTGCCGCGCACGGACTTCGAGCCAGGAAGGAGCTCGGGCAGAACTTCCTGCTCGACCTCAACCTCACCGCGCGCATCGCGAGGGCCGCAGGCGGGCTCGAGGGGGTCACGGTCATCGAGGTCGGGCCGGGCCCCGGCGGGCTGACGCGCGCGCTTCTTGCCGAGGGCGCGAGGAAGGTCATCGCCATCGAGCGCGACGAACGCACCCTGCCCGCGCTCGCC
Source organism: Pseudomonadota bacterium (assembly GCA_023430705.1). Classification (GTDB taxonomy): domain Bacteria; phylum Pseudomonadota; class Alphaproteobacteria; order Rhizobiales; family Devosiaceae; genus Devosia_A. The sequence continues at coordinate 10,417 of JAEYZJ010000319.1, forward strand.
GAGATATCGGCGGCCTGTCCGGGGCGGCTGGAGGTCATCTCCGGCGACGCCCTCGACATCGACTACGCCGCGCTTGCCGATGGACCGACCAAGATCATCTCCAACCTGCCCTACAATATCGGCACCGAGCTGCTGACGCGCTGGCTCACGGTGGAGCCCTGGCCGCCCTTCTTCGAGAGCCTGACGCTGATGTTCCAGCGCGAGGTCGCAGAGCGTATCGTGGCCCGGGCCGGGGACGACCATTACGGGCGCCTCGGGGTATTGTGCGGCTGGCGCACCGAGGCGCGCATCGCCTTCAATGTCGGGCGGGAGGCGTTCACCCCGCCGCCCAAGGTCACCTCCAGCGTCGTTCACCTCAAGCCCAGGGCCACCGATGACGGCGTCGAGGTGCGCGACCTCGAGGCCGTGACGCGCGCCGCCTTCGGCCAGCGGCGCAAGATGGTTCGGCAGAGCCTCAAGTCGCTCGGCGTGCCGATGGAGCCGCTGCTCGCCGCGGCGGGCCTCAAGGGCGACGAGCGGGCCGAGACCCTGCCCGTCGAGACCTTCCTCAAGCTCGCGCGGGCCCGGCGGGCATGAGCGGCGCCCTGGCGCTGGTCGCTGCGTTCTTCGCATTCGCGCTGCCGATCAGCCTCGTGCTGTTCGTGACCAGCTGGCGGGGCCTGGCGGGCGTCGTCGCGGCAGGGCTGCTGTTCTTCACCTGGGTGACGTTCGATCTCACCAACCCGGCTGGCGTGACGCAAGCGCTCGGCTCGTTCCTGCTCGGCCTCGCGCTCATCGGCTTTGCCGCCGGAGTGATCGCGAAATTCGTGATGCTGCTGGGACGCCGCTGACGCGCCGCGGGCCTATCCGCTGACCGTCGCCTTGCTGTGTGTCAGCTCCGAGTGGGGCTCTCTGACAGTCCGTCGTTCGGCTCGAGCGGCCCGGTCGGCCCGGTCGGCTCGTCTGTTTCGACGATGATCCTGCCGTCCTCGATGATCACCTTGCTGCCGGCGCCACTCACACGGCTCTGGTTGCCGGCGCGACGGCTGGGACGAAGGACCACGCGGGACTCGCGTTGCGGCTCTTGTGCGACATCAGGAGCAGAAGCCGCGACGACGACCTGCGCATTCTCCCACGGCTTGCGCGCGACGAGCCACACGAAACCAGCTGCGGCGGCAGCGCCGGCCAGCCAGATCCAGCTAGCGGTGAGTTCCATCACTCGACGATCCTCTCCAAGAGGCTTCGGGCAATCCAATGTATGATCACGCTCAGGGCGATGCAACTCAGGGCGAAATACCCGGTCTCAAGGTTCACCTCGTTGCCCTGCAGCTTCAGCACGAAAGGCGAGAAGCCGCCGACGGTCAACACAGCCAGGGCGAGCCCGTTCAAGTAGGACGCGGTGAGCTTCGCCTTCTCGTTGCTTACAGTCTTGCTCTCGTATGCCATCGCATCTCCCCCAAGCCGCTAGACCGTAGCAGAGCAGGGGCGCCGGGCAACGAGGCAGGCGAGTAGCAACGCCGTCAACCGGGTTCTCCTCCCAGGTGGCTGACCTCGATATCGGCGACCGACATCGTGCGCCTGAGGATGCTGGCGGCGCGCGTGAGCAGGGCCGTGTTGATGTCGGCGGGAGTCATGCCGGCATGGGTGTTGGCCCAGACCTTGAGGGTGAGGTTGTGGTCGAAGGCCCTGTTGGCGGTGATTTCGCGCAGCACGACCCTGACCTTGGCCTGGGTGCGGTCGGCCAGCTTCGGATGCCGGTGCAACTCGCCGATGGTGCATGCCCTGACTTCAAACGGCATGTGGAATCCCCCGCAGATGCGCCCTGCCCGTTCCGGACGTTCCCGAACGAGGGCGTTGCGCACAATTCACAGGTGCGGGCGGGTTATCCACACCCGGATGCCGGCAGCGTTAAGGCGTTACCTTAACGGGCTGGCGCCGACAGCTGCGGCCGGGGCCCGCCGGCCCCTGCTAAAGAGAGTCGATCTGATCCTGCAAGTCCTTGACGAACTTGTCCAATTGCAGGAAGCGCGGCCGTTCCAGGCGGGCCGCGGCGAGGATGGTGCGCACCCGGCTGGTGGTATCCTCGAGGTCTTCGTTGATGAGGACGTAGTCGTACTCGTTGTAGTGCTGCATCTCGACGCGGGCATTCTTGAGCCGCTTGTCGATGGTGCCGGTACTGTCCTGCGCCCGCCGTTCGAGGCGCTTCCTGAGCTCCTTGATCGAGGGCGGCAGGATGAAGATCGTGACCATGTCGGCGCGCGCATGCCGCTGCAACTGCAGCGTGCCCTGGTAGTCGATGTCGAACAGGATGTCCCGCCCCGCCGACAGGCGTTCCTCGACGCGCGAGCGCGGCGTGCCGTAGAAGTTGCCGTGGACCTCGGCGCTTTCGAGCAGCTCTCCGTCGGCGCGCATCTTCTCGAACGTGGGCACGTCGATGAAGTGGTAGTGGACGCCGTCGATCTCGTCGGTGCGGCGCGCGCGCGTCGTCACCGAGACCGAAAGCGCGATGTTCGGGTCGTCGGCGAACAGGGCGCGCGAGATCGAAGATTTGCCCGCCCCCGAAGGCGAGGCCAGTACCAGCATCACGCCGCGACGTGCGTGTTCCATGAGCTACTCGATATTCTGGACCTGCTCGCGGAGCTGATCGATCACGGCCTTGAGGTCGAGGCCGATGGCCGTGAGCGCCACGTCATTGGACTTGGAGCAAAGCGTATTCGCCTCGCGGTTAAATTCCTGTGACAGGAAGTCGAGCTTCCTGCCCACCGGGCCGCCGCCGGCGACGAGCTGGCGTGCGGCGGCGATGTGGGCCACGAGGCGGTCGAGTTCCTCGCGGATATCGGCCTTGGTGGCGAGCAGCATGGCTTCCTGCGCCAAACGCTCCTCCGAGAGCGCCGGGCTCGCCTCCAGCAGTTCGGCGACCTGCTGGCGAAGCCGCGCGAGAATCGCGTCGCGGCTGCGTCCCGGGTGAATTTCGGCAGCCTTGGTCAGGGCCGCGATCTCGTCGATGCGCTCGAGCAGGATCGCGGCAATCCGCGCCCCCTCTTCACGGCGCGCCGAGACCAGCCCGGCGACGGCCTGCTCGACGGCGGCGAGGATCGCCCGGTTGAGGGCCTCTTCCTCGTCAGCCGGGAGCGGGCTCTCGTGCTGCTCCAGCACCCCGCGCAGGGCGAGGATACCGTCGAGACGCGGGCGCTCGGCGTCGACGCGCGTCTCGAGCCACCGAAAGCCCTCCAGCACGGCATCGAGGGCCTGATGGTTGACGACAACGCGCCCGCCTTCGCCCTCCCGGTCCACGGCCAGCGTGACGGTGAGCGAGCCGCGGGTGATCGAGCGGCCTATCGCGCGGCGGATCTCGCCCTCGAGCGCATCGAGGCCGGGAGCGAGGCGCATGCGCAGGTCGAGGCCGCGCCCGTTCACCGACTTGAGCTCGACGACGAAACTGACGCCCGGCACCGCGCCGGTGGCGCGGGCGTATCCGGTCATGCTCTGGAGGGCGTCCGCCATTACTGCATGGACTCTACGGTCTCGCCCGCATCCTCGGCCTGCTCGGCCTCCAGCGCCTCCTTGGCGGCCTCTGCCTCGGCCTCGGCGGCGGCCTTGCGGTAGAGGGCCACGTTCTTGCGGTGCTGTGCGTAAGTCTCGGCGAACAGGTGCCCGTCGGCCGGGTCGGCGCTCTTGGCGACGAAGTAGAGGTCGCTGGTGGTTGCCGGCCTCGCGACGGCCCAGAGCGACTTCTCGCCCGGATTGGCGATCGGCCCGGGGGGCAGTCCGTCGATCTGATAGGTGTTGTAAGGCGTCCGCTGCTTCAGTTCCGACGACGTGGGACCGCGGCTGAGCACGGCCCTGCCCTCGGTTACGCCATAGAGAACGGTCGGGTCGGTCTGCAGCCGCATGCCCTTCTTCAGCCGGTTGATGAACACGGCGGCAACCTGCGGGCGCTCCGTCTCGAGGCCGGTTTCCTTCTCGACGATGGAGGCGAGCGTCACCAGTTCCTCGGGCGACTTGATGACGCCGTCGATGGAAGGATCGCGCCCGGCCCAGACCTCGGCGACCTTGGCCTTCATCTGGGCCTGCATCTTCTCGAGCACGGCGCTGCGCGCATCGCCGGGGAAGTAGTCGTAGCGCACGGCGAGCAGGGAGCCCTCCGGCGGCACGGCGACCGGATCACCGGTGAGGCTGGAACTGTCGGAGTTCAGCCGCTCGGCCACGAGGTACGAGGTGTCGCCGGGAATGACGTGGACGAAGAAATCGAGCGGCTTGCCTTCGGTCAGCTCGCGCAGGATATCGGCCATGGAGGCGTTGGCCTTGAGGGCGTAGACGCCGGCCTTCAGGTCCTTTTCTTTCTTCAGCCCGTAGGCGCCGACCCGGAAGACGATCTGGCTGGGCAGGAACTGGTCCTGCGGGATCAGGCCCTGCTCCTCGAGGCGCTGGGCCGTGGTGCCCATGGAGGCACCCCGCTCGACCGTGAAACTGGTGTCCGCCTTGACCGCTCCGGGCGCATAGAAGGCATTGGCGCCGTAGAGGAAGATGCCCACGCCCACCAGGATGCCAAGCACCAGCAGGGTCAGCAGGGCATTGACGATGTCGATCAGGCCTCCGCGGCGGCGGCGCTTTCTTGCCCGCTTCTCGCTGCGTTCGTTGACCATTGGACGAACCCTCCCAGGGCGGCGGCACTAGTAGCAAAACAAGACATAAGTACGAACCCCCTGAAGCACTTTCGGGAAAAGCCGCCCGCTTTTCCTGTTCAAAAGTGCGCCAGTTCAAGGAGTTGGGCGCCCGGCCTCCGAAAAGGCCGGCCGATGTCCAACATCCCGAGGCGTTCAGCTGGCCTTGCGGAAGATCAGCGAGGCATTCGTGCCACCGAAGCCGAAAGAATTCGAGAGGGCAACATTGACCTCCTTCTTCTTTGCCTGATGGGGAACGAGATCGATGACGGTCTCGACGGAAGGATTGTCGAGGTTGATGGTGGGCGGCAGCATGCCGTCGCGCATGGCAAGAAGCGAGAAGATCGCCTCGACCGAGCCGGCCGCCCCCAGCAGGTGGCCGATGGCCGACTTGGTGGAGCTCATCGCGGCCCTGGGGGCCGCATCTCCCAGCATGCGCGTCACCGCGCCGAGCTCGATCTCGTCGCCGAGGGGCGTCGAGGTGCCGTGCGCGTTGATGTAGTCGATCTCGCCCGGGCTGATGCCGGCGCGCTTGACGGCCGCCTGCATGCAGCGGAAGCCGCCGTCGCCGTCCTCGGAAGGAGCGGTGATGTGGTAGGCGTCGCCAGAAAGGCCGTAGCCGATCACTTCGCCATAGATTTTGGCGCCGCGGGCCTTGGCGCGCTCGTAGTCCTCGAGCACGACGATGCCGGCACCCTCGCCCATGACGAAGCCGTCGCGATCCTTGTCGTAGGGACGGGAGGCCTGTTCGGGGCGATCGTTGAAACCGGTCGACAGCGCCCGGCAGGCGGCAAAGCCCGCGACCGAGAGCCGGTTGACCGGGGATTCGGCGCCGCCCGCGACCATCACGTCGGCATCGCCGAGCATGATCAGGCGGGCAGCGTCGCCGATGGCGTGGGCGCCGGTCGAGCAGGCGGTGACCACGGAATGGTTCGGGCCCTTCAATCCGAAGCGGATCGAAACGTTGCCCGAAGCCATGTTGATGATGCGGCCGGGAATGAAGAACGGGCTGATGCGGCGCGGGCCGCGTTCATGCAGCGTCACGGAGGCTTCGTAGATGCCGCCGATGCCGCCGATGCCCGAACCGATCAGGGTCCCGATGCGCTGCTTTTCTTCTTCGGTCTTCGGCTCGACCCCGGCGTCGGCGATGGCCTGGGTGGCCGCCGCCATGGCAAAGACGATGAAGGGATCAACCTTGCGTTGTTCCTTCACGTCCATCCATTCGTCGGGATTGAACTTGCCGTCCGTGTAGCTGCCGAGCGGAATTCGGCCAGCAACCTGGGCGGCCAGATCATCGACCTGGAAGTCGTCGATCCGCCTGATGCCGCTCTTGCCGGCAAGAATGTTGGACCAGGTGGCCTCGACCCCACAGCCCAAAGGGCTGACGATCCCCATCCCGGTGACGACGACGCGGCGAAGTTCCATCGAAGATAGCCGTTCAGCGGTCGGCGATCAGCCGACGGCCTTGGTCAGGTAGGCGACAGCGTCGCCAAAGGTCTGGATCGATTCCGCGGCATCGTCGGGAATTTCGACGTTGAACTCTTCTTCGAAAGCCATGACCAGCTCGACCTGATCGAGCGAGTCGGCGCCCAGATCATCGATGAAGCTGGCCTTATCGACGACCTTCTCCGCATCGACGTTCAGGTGTTCGACGACGATCTTGCGGACGCGATCAGCGATATCGCTCATATTTGACTTCCCTTGTTACCAGACTGGTTTGTTCATTCTCGTTCGGCCGGGAGGTGCTGTTAGCGCATCCTTCGGACCCGCCGCCGTTCGCGGCCGACTGTAGGCCAGGCTTCCATACCCTCGCAAGTATGGTCCCGGCCCGAAATCAGGGGCGGGCGTAACACACTTCCCGTGGCATTGCCATATTGTGCAATTGACGCTTTCCCCAGTCTTTGCGCTTGCAAGTCAGAGCATCACCATGCCGCCGTTGACGTTCAGCGTGTGCCCGGTGATGTAGCCCGCCTCGTTCGAGGCAAGGAACACGACCGCCGCCGCCACCTCCTCGGCATTGCCCAGCCGGCCGGCCGGGACCTTGCCAAGAATGCTTTCGCGCTGCTTTTCGTTCAATTCGTCGGTCATGGCCGAGCCGATGAAGCCCGGCGCCACGGTGTTGACCGTGATGTTGCGGGAGGCGACCTCGTAGGCCAGCGCCTTGCTCATGCCGATCAGCCCGGCCTTGGAGGCGGCATAATTGCCCTGCCCCGGGTTGCCGACGACGC
>JAEYZJ010000113.1 GCA_023430705.1 Pseudomonadota bacterium
TAGGCCATGCCGACGATGCTGATGATCGCGATGGCCACCGCCCTGAGGATCTGGCCCCAGTAGAGCGCCGAAAGCGTTGGAATGAGAAGGGGCAGCAGGAAATAGGCGGCAAAGATCAGGAACCCCACGATCAGCAGCCCCTGGCTCGCCCGCGGCATCGGTCGCACGACGAACAGCGCCATCACCACCACCTCGAGTGCGGCGCAGAGGCTGAACAGCAGACCCACATCGGTCGCCGTGCCGAGATCCTGCACCACCACGATCGACATCGCCGTCGAGGCCATGAACATGGCCGTGTGGAAGGCGGTGAGCGCCAGCACCCCGGGGGCTGCCGCCCGCACCGTGTCGAGATCGACCGTCTGCCGCTCCTCTGCGGCGGCCGGTACGATCTTCAGCCGCGCCACCAGCACCGTGAGCATCGCCACCAGCGCCAGTGCCGATGCGCCGAGATAGACCCCCTGGAAGGAAGCGAGCGCCACCAGCACCGCCCCGATCGCCGGCCCGATCGCCCAGGCCAGCGACGAGATCATCCTGAGGCTCGCCATGCCCCGCGCCACCGTGTCGGCGTCAGTCCGGTCGAGGTGCCCCTTGCCGATGGCAAAGAGCAGGCTGAACGAGGCGCTGCCGAGCCCGAACATAAGGAAGCCGATTGCGATCAGCGTCCATGCGTCGGTCACGAAGGCGCACAGCCCGTAGCCCACCACCTTGGCCGCAAGCGACAGCAGCAGGGGCCAGAGCGCCGGCCGCCTGTCGTGCATCTGGCCGAACAGGGTGGCAAAACCGATGCCGGAGACCGCCGTGAGCGTCATGAACAGCGTCAGCTCGATCGGCGACATGCCGATCTTTTCGACCGCCAGCAGCGCCGTGTAGGTCAGCGCCACCGCCTCCGAGAGGATCGCCAGCAGTGTGGCGGCCGCCGTGGGCACAAAATACGGCACCCTGAGAAGAGCCAGGCTCGAGCGGGAAGGCACAGGGGTTGTTTCCGGACAGTCAGGGTGTTCGGGCGGCAGAGACGAAGATAGACTAGCGGCCCCAAAGGGCTACGACAAGCGAGCCCCAGCGACAGGACGACTATGCCCAACCTTACGACCATCGGCTTCGATGCCGACGATACGCTCTGGCACCACGAGCGATATTTCGTCGCCACCAAGGACCGCTTCGCCGAACTGCTTGCGCCCTGGGCCCCGCCCGCCGAGTCGGCCAGGCGCCTGCACGACATCGAGATTGCCAATGTCAGCCACTACGGCTTCGGCGTGAAGAGCTTCACGCTCTCCATGATCGAGACCACCGTCGCGATCGTTGAGGACCAGGTGCCGGCGCCGCTGCTCGCGCAGATCGTCGAGCTCGGCCGCGAGATGCTGACCCATCCGGTCGGGCCGTTCCCCGGCGTGCGCGAAACGCTCGAAGCGCTCAGGGGCCGCTACAAGCTGCTCGTCATCACCCGCGGCGATCTCTTCGACCAGGAACGCAAGCTCGACGCATCGGGCCTGCTGCCGTTCTTCGACGAGATCGAGATCGTCTCCGACAAGACCCGGCCGGTCTACGAGCGCATCTTCAGCCGGCACGGCGACGGCCCCGCCCGCTCGATGATGATCGGCAACTCGATGCGCGCCGACGTGGTGCCGGCGCTTGCCGCCGGGGCGTGGGGCATCCATGTGCCCTCCGAACACGTCTGGTCGCTCGACCTTGCCGAGGAACCGAAGGACAACCCGCGCTTCCACCGCCTCGCCCATGTCGCCGATGTGCTGCCGCTGATCGCGGAGATCGGCTGACGGGGTTGGTTTGCCCCTCGCCCGCTGGCGAAGGGGTGCCGGGGTCTACGCCTCGCCCCTGATCCATTCGAGCTTGTGCCGCCCCTGTCCCGGATCGCCCAGCAGCTGCGCCAGGGCCGGCAGCAGGACGCGGAGTTCGCCCTCGAGCGTGAACGGCGGATTGACGAGGATGATCCCCGTGCCGTGCAGCCGCGGCGGGTTGGATGCGGGCCGGATCGACACTTCGGCGCGCAGCATCCGCGGGATATTCGTGTCGCGCAGGGCCGAGATGAAGTCGTGCACGGCGCGGGTGTCCTTGAGCGGATACCAGAGCGCATAGACGCCGGTCGCGAACTTGCGGTGCGCCTTCTGCAGCCCGTCCACCATGCGGTCGAACTCGCCTTTCTCCTCGAACGGCGGGTCGACCAGCACGAGGCCCCGCTTCTCCTTGGGCGGGACGTGCGCGTTGAGCGCCAGCCACCCGTCGAGTTCGATTACCCGCACCTGGATATCGCCCTCGAACAGGGCGCCGAGGCGCCTCGCGTACTCGGGATGAAGCTCGAGCGCCGACAGCCGGTCCTGCGGCCGGAACAGCTTCCGCGCCAGCAGCGGCGAGCCGGGATAGGTCTCCACCCCGCCCTGCGGGTTCATCTCGCGGATCACGGCCAGATAGGGCTCGACCAGGGCCTGGGCCTTCTGCGGCAGCGGCGCCTTGAGAAGACGCCCGACGCCGTCCACCCACTCGGGAGAGCGCTTGGCGATCTCCCCGGTCAGGTCGTAGCGGCCGATGCCGGCATGTGTGTCGATGACCCGGAACGCCGAGTCCTTCTTCTTCAGGTACTCGATCACCCGCGTCAGGATGATGTGCTTGACCACATCGGCGAAGTTTCCGGCGTGAAAGGCGTGGGAATAGTTCATGTCAGTGGCGGGCCTGTGCGGTGAGTATGGTCGCCGCGAAGGCGGTGAAGATGGCGGCAAAGCTCCAGTTCAGCGCCTTCTCAAGCCACCTGGTCCGCCGGAACGCGGCTGCCAGCCAGTCGGCCGCCAGCACCGTCGCGACTCCCAGGGGAATTGAGAGCAGCACAAACTCGGCGCCGAGGAAGAACAGCTTGCCGGTCGCGCCCGGATCATGCGCATCGACGAACTGCGGCAGGAAGGTCACGAAGAACAGCACCACCTTGGGGTTCAGCAGGTTGATGCCGACCCCGGTGGCAAAGCTCTGCCATACGGTCGGCGGCTTCTTGGCGGCCTCCGCGATGCGCAGCCCCCCGCCATGGACAATGGCCTGGTAGGCGAGCCACAGCAGATAGAGCGCGCCGGCGATCTTGAGCGCCATGAACAGCGCCGGCGCGGCGATGATCAGCACCGAGATGCCGAAGGCGACGAGCGCCGTGTGCACCATGATGCCGGCCATGGCCCCCAACATGGCGGCAAGCCCGTGCGCCCGCCCGTAATTGATCGCCCGGCTCAGCTGCAACGCCATGTCCGGCCCCGGCGTGATGGCGAGGACGAAGGTCGCTACGGCGAAGGCGAGGAGGACCGGAAGGTCCGGGACGAAGGTCATGGCAATGCACCGGCTGCGCTGCCCACGTCTTTGGCACGGTACGAGCCGGCTTGCCAGCCCGAACGCCGCCGGGCGACAACTGCGGCATGACCGAACCGACAATCACCCCCATCGGCCCAGGCGACCTGCCCCGCGTTGCCGAACTCGCCCACCGCATCTGGCCTGAAGCCTTTGCGACAATCCTGCCGCCCGAGCGCATTCCCGGCATGCTGGCCGAGATCTACGCGCTCGAGGCGCTGAAAGCGGACATCGTGGAGCGCGGGCACCAGTACTTCATCGCCACACGGGCCGCCGAGGACCTCGGCTTCGCCTCCGCCTACCGTGCCGATGGCCGCGTCTGGATCAAGAAGCTCTACCTGCTGAAGGAGAGCCGCGGCCTCGGCCTCGGCAAGGCGCTGATCGCGGCCGCCCGTGACCGCTTCGGCGCGGACCTGCCGGTGGCGCTCTACGTCAATGACGGCAACGCGCCGGCCATCGCCTTCTACCGCTCGCAGGGCTTTGAGGTGGAAAAGCACGTGCCGGTGCAGATGGGACCTTATCAGTTCCATGACTATGTCATGCTGAAGCCGGCTCGAGGCGCATGATCACCAGCGACACGCCCTGTGCTGCGAGTAGTTGAACCGGCGTCCCGGCCCGCCGCAATTTCAGCGCGCGGAACCATGGATTGGGCGATCCAATCCAACTCCCTGCATTTAAAGCGTTCTTAACTCACGGCGACTAGCGTTTCGCGAGTTTTTTAGGTTCTTGGGGGGCCTGAACAGAAGTGAGGGCGCTATCCGTCGATTCCGTTCGCAAGGCCGCCGACGCGTTGCTGCTCGACGCGGCGCTGCAGTCAGTCCCCTACGGGTTCTGCGTCTGGTCGCCCCAGTTCAAGCTGGTGATGTTCAACCAGCATTACCTCGACATCTACGGCTTTCCGAAGAAGCGCGTGCGCAAAGGCATGACCATCGAGGCCATCGTTCGGCTCTCGTCCGAATTGGGCAACCATCCCGGCGAGACCCCCGAGCAGTTCCTCGAGACCTATAAGCGCGAACTGCTGAACAATCGTGGCGGCGCGCGCGCCAAGGTGCGCGAGGCTGTCGCCGGGAACCGCTGGCTGGAGACCGCGCACGTCTATTCGCCGGGCCTCGGCTGGGTCGTGACGCACGAGGACGTGACCGAGGAGATCGCGTCGGACGAGATCGTGCAGCGCCGCAAGCGCGAACTCGAGCGCCAGAACATCCGGCTCGACGCGGCCGTGAACAACATCTCGCAGGGGTTGTGCATGTACGACGCCAAGGGGCGTCTCGTCATCTGCAACCAGCCCTATCAGCGCATCTACAACCTGCCCGAGCACCTGCTGAAGCCGGGCACGCAGCTCGACGACATCCTCGGCTACCTGTTCGACGAGGGCATGCAGGCCGGCAACAACCGCGACGAATACATCCGCTGGCGCCGCGATGTCATCTCGCGCGGCGAGTACGGCAAGAACATCCACGAGCTCAACGGCCGCACCATCATGATGCAGCACCATCCGATGCAGGATGGCGGCTGGGTGACGACCCACGAGGACATCACCGAGCAGCGCCAGCACGAAGAGCGGATCCGCCACCTGGCGCGGCACGACGCGCTCACCCAGCTGCCCAACCGGGTGCAGTTCCTCGAGGAGATGGCGGCAGCCGAGCCGGGGCTCGAGCGCGGCGATCATCTCGCGGTGCTGTGCATCGACCTCGACCACTTCAAGGCGGTCAACGATACGCTGGGGCACTCCCTGGGCGACAAGCTGCTGCAGCAGGTATCGGCCCGCCTTTGGGGCGCGACGCGCGAGAATGACCTGCTGGCCCGCCTGGGGGGCGACGAGTTCGCCCTGCTGCTGCGCGACGTCGACTCGCCGGCCGAGGCAGCCGCCATCGCCGACCGCATCGTCAAGGCGCTCTCCAACCCCTTCACCATCGACGGCCACCAGCTGGTGATCGGCACCTCGGTCGGCATCGCCATGGCGCCTCAGGACGGCGCCACCTCCGAGACGCTGATGAAGAACGCGGACCTCGCGCTCTACAAGGCCAAGAACGAGGGGCGCTCGACCTTCCACTTCTTCGAGCCGGGCATGGATGCCGCCATCCAGAAGCGCCGGATCATCGAAGCGGGGCTGCGCCTCGCGCTGGCGCGCGGCGAGTTCCGCCTCGTCTTCCAGCCGCTCGTGGGGCTCAAGGAGAACCGCATCACCTGTCTCGAGGCGCTGCTGCGCTGGGACAGCGCCGAGCGCGGCACGATCTCGCCGGCCGAGTTCATCCCCGTGGCCGAGGAAACCGGGCTTATCGTCCAGATCGGCGAGTGGGTCCTGCGCGAGGCCTGCCGCACGGCGGTCACCTGGCCGGCGGGCATCCGCGTCGCGGTCAATCTGTCGGCCGTGCAGTTCAAGAACAAGCGCCTGTTCGAGACGGTGGAGGCGACGCTGCGCGAGACCGGCCTGCCGCCGACCCGGCTCGAGCTCGAAATAACCGAGTCCCTGCTGCTCTCGGACAACGAACCGACGCTGAAGACCCTGCACCGGCTGCGCGCGCTGGGCGTCCGCATCTCCATGGACGACTTCGGCACCGGCTACTCCTCGCTCAGCTACCTGCGCAGCTTCCCCTTCGACAAGATCAAGATCGACCGCAGCTTCATGCGCGATCTCAAGTCCAAGGGCGACAGCCTCGCCATCATCAAGGCGGTGATCGGTCTCGGCCAGTCGCTGGGCATGTCCACCACCGCCGAGGGCATCGAGACCGAGGAGCAGCTCGCCGCCGTGCGCGAGCATGGCTGCAACGAGGTCCAGGGCTTCCTCTTCTCTCCGCCCATCAGCGCGGCCAAGGTCACCCAGATGCTGGCCGAGCAGGAGCGCCCCAGGCTGAAGCGCGTCTCCTGATCCGGGCGCGGATAGCGGGTGCCCCTGGCGCACAAATAGTTCGCCCAATTGTCGAACGGGCGTCCCCTCGATCGTCTTCATCGCGAGGGTGCTTCCGCAGCTATCGCGCTGGGCAACGGGGGTGCCCTCGACCCCTTCCGGACCGCAACGCAACCCACCCATTCGGCGAATTGTCTTGAGAATGTGGCCTTCGTCCGTTATGGGGCGCGACTAATCTTCGGAACATTCGATCGGCCGCGCCCCCATGACTTCGCAGACAGCCTTGCGAAATATCGCAATCATTGCCCACGTTGACCACGGTAAGACCACCCTGATCGACGTCCTGCTCAAGCAGTCGGGGTCGTTCCGCGACAACCAGCGCGTTGAAGAGCGCGCGATGGACTCGAACGACATCGAACGAGAGCGCGGCATTACCATTCTGGCCAAGGTTACCTCGCTGGTCTGGAAAGACACGCGCATCAACATCGTCGACACCCCCGGCCACGCCGACTTCGGCGGCGAGGTGGAGCGCATCCTGTCGATGGTCGATGGCGTGGTGATCCTCGTCGATGCCGCCGAAGGCCCGATGCCGCAGACCAAGTTCGTGCTCGGCAAGGCCCTGGCCCAGGGCCTCCGCCCGATCGTCGCGATCAACAAGATCGACCGCCCCGACGAGCGCCATCTCGAAGTGCTCGAGGAAATCTTCGACCTGTTCATCGCGCTCGACGCGACGCCCGAGCAGCTCGATTTTCCGGTGCTCTACGGCGCTGCCAAGCTCGGCTGGATGTCCGACAAGCCGGAAGGCCCGAAGGAAAGCCTCGCTCCGCTGCTCGACAAGGTCCTCGAATACGTGCCCGCGCCCAAGGTGGTCGAGGGTCCGTTCAACATGCTGGTCACCACCATCGAGCGCAACCCGTTCCTCGGCCGCATCCTGACCGGCCGTATCACCTCTGGCTCGGTCAAGTCGGGTGATCCCATCCACGCCCTCAGCCGTGACGGCAAGGAAGTCGAAAAGGGCCGCGTCTCCAAGGTCCTCGCCTTCCGTGGCCTCGAGCGCACCCCGATCGACCTGGCGGAAGCAGGCGACATCGTCGCCATCGCCGGTCTCGAGACCGCGACCGTCGCCGACACCCTGACGATTCCGGCCAACAACGTGCCGCTGCCGTCCAAGCCGATCGATCCGCCGACCCTGTCTGTCACCTTCCGCATCAACGACGGCCCGCTGGCCGGCCGCGAAGGCGACAAGGTGCAGAGCCGCGTCATCCGCGAGCGCCTGATGCGCGAAGCCGAAGGCAACGTCGCCATCCGCGTCACCGAAGGCGAAGACAACGACTCCTTCGACGTCGCCGGCCGTGGCGAATTGCAGCTCGCCGTGCTGATCGAAAACATGCGCCGCGAAGGCTTCGAGCTCACCATCGGCCGTCCGAAGGTGGTTTTCCGTGAAGAGAACGGCGTCAAACTCGAGCCGATCGAGGAAGTCATCATCGACGTCGATGACGAGCACACCGGCGTCATCGTCCAGAAGCTCACCGAGCGTAAGGGCGACCTCGTCGACATGCGTCCGTCGGGCGTCGGCCGCCAGCGCCTGCGCTTCTACGTCCCGACCCGCTCGCTCATCGGCTACCAGCCCGAGCTGCTGTCGGATACCCGCGGCACGGCCATCTTCAACCGCCTGTTCCACGAGTACCAGCCGTTCAAGGGGGCCCTCCCGGGCCGTCGTACCGGCGTGCTGATCTCGAACGGCACCGGCCAGGCCGTGACCTACGCGCTGTGGAACCTCGAAGAGCGTGGCTCGATCATGATCGACGGCGGCGTCGACATCTACGAGGGCATGATCATCGGCGAGCACAACCGCGAGAATGATCTCGAGGTCAACGCGCTCAAGGGCAAGCAGCTGACCAACATCCGCACCACGTCGAAAGACGAAGCGGTCCGCCTGACCACGCCCAAGAAGCTCACCCTCGAGCAGTCGCTCGGCTACATCGCCGACGACGAGTACGTGGAAGTCACGCCCAAGAGCATCCGGCTGCGCAAGATCGCCCTCGATCCCAACGAGCGCAAGAAGATGATGCGCGCCGCCAAGGCGAGCTGATCTGCTTCATCGATGACCTGGCAACATCCCCGCGCGAGCGGGGATGTTCGTTTGCAGCGCCGACGGCATTGCCGCTTTTCCCTTCGCTGCTGCGTGCGCTATTGAACACTCGAGCGACACGCGCCCGGAGCACCCATGGCCAGCTGGATCACCCAGATCATCACCGACCTCGGTTATGTCGGCATCGCCCTGCTGATGCTGCTCGAGGCGGTCTTCCCGCCGATCCCTTCGGAACTGATCGTTCCCTTTGCGGGCTTTGCCGCCGGCGAGGGACAGCTGAGCTTCGTCGGCGTGATCCTCGCCGCCACGGCCGGCTCGCTGTTCGGGATGCTGCCCTGGTATTTCCTGGGGCGCCTGTTCGGGCTCGAGCGGGTGAAATGGCTGGCCGACCGCTTCGGCCGCTGGTTCGCCTTCAATGCCGATGAGATCGACTACGCCGCGCGGGTCTTCGACCGCTGGGGCCGACCCATCGTGCTGGTCGGCCGGCTGTTTCCGATCCTGCGCACGCTGATTTCGGTGCCCGCCGGCCTCGCGAGGATGAACTTCTTCACCTTCGCGCTGTTCTCGGCCATCGGCATGCTGATCTGGAACACCCTGCTGGTTTCGGCCGGCTACCTGCTGCATGAGCACTACCACCTGGTCGAGAGCTTCATCGATCCGCTCACCTGGCTGGTGCTCGTCGTCGTCGTCGGGTTCTACCTCTTCCGCGTGTTCACCTGGCGTCCGGCCGCGGCGAGCGGAAAACACTGAGCCGCATGTCACACGGCTGAGGGGCCGCTCGTCTTGTCTCCGTGACCATCGGCCATGACATGGAGACGACCATGACGACCCGCCTGAACCCGTTTGCCCACGCCGACCTCGTGCAGCCCTTCGTCGACTATTCGCACGCGGCCCCGGATTCGGGACTCGAGCCGGCGATCAAGGAGCTGGTGAAGATTCGCGCCAGCCAGATCAACGGCTGCGCCATGTGCCTGATGCTGCACACCCGAGAGGCGCGCCGGCAGGGCGAGAGCGAGATGCGCATCTACCTGCTCGACGGCTGGCGTGAGGCCCCGCACTTCAACCCGCGCGAACGTGCCGCCATCGCCTGGACCGAGGCCCTCACCAGACTCGACCGCTCCGGCCTGGACGAGGCCTATGCCATGATCGAGGCCCAGTTCAGCGAGGCCGAGCGCGTCGCCCTCACCATGCTGATCGGCGTGATCAACACGTGGAACCGCATCAATGTCGGCTTCGGCGTGCGTCCCCCGCATTCCGCCGAAATCGCCGCAGTTGCCTGAGATGGACGGGGCCCGGGCCGATGCGGCCGGCACGTTCGAACCCCATCGGCCCCGCCTCCAGCGCGTCGCCTACCGCATGCTCGGGTCGGTCGCCGATGCCGAGGATGTCGTGCAGGATGCGTTCCTCCGCTGGCACGCCACCGACCGCACCGGCATCGACAGCGCCGAAGCCTATCTCGTCCGGATCGTGACCCGCCTTTGCCTCGACGTGCTGAAGTCGGCCCGCCGCAAGCGCGAGACCTATATCGGTCCCTGGCTGCCGGAGCCTGTCGTCGAAGCCGAGCCCGACCTTGCCGACGACGTCACCCTGCCCCTGCTGCTGGCGCTCGAGCGGCTCTCGCCACTCGAGCGTGCGGCCTTCCTGCTGCACGACGTCTTCGGCATGTCGTTCGAGGAAGTGGCCGGCGCCATCGGCCGCGGCATCACCGCCACCCGGCAGCTCGCCGCCCGTGCTCGCCAGCATGTGCACGAGGCCCGCCCCCGCTTCGCCGTGGACCAGCGCCGCGGCATGGAACTGGCCGAGGCCTTCTTCGCCGCCGCGCAGACCGGCGATACGGCGACCCTGAAGTCGCTGCTGGCGGCGGATATCACCGTGGTCGCCGATGGCGGCGGCAAGCGCCCGGCGGGACCCGCACCGGTCGTCGGCCTCGATGCCGTCATTGCCCTGTTCGACCGCCTGTCGCGCCTCTTCGCCCGCGAACCCTCGGAACTGGTGCGCTTTGCAACCATCAACGGCCTGCCCGGCTACATCACCCTCGAGGCCGATGGTGTGCTGCAGACCACCGCGCTCGAGATCGTCGGCGACCGCATCGCGACGGTCTACGTGATGCGCAACCCCGACAAGCTCGGCCACCTTGGCGACCTCGCGATCAACTGAGGTGCCGCGCGAGCCGGCTGGTACGGCCCGGCAAGGGATAAATCGCCACACTGCTTGCCGCCCGGGCAAGCCTTCCCTAAATAGGGCGACGAACCCGAGGGGCGCCCGATGACTTTTGCCATTCTGCAGACGCTGAGCTTCATTTTGAACATCGTCTGGTGGATCTTTCTGATCATGATCATCATGAGCTGGCTCATCAGCTTCAACGTGATCAACACCCGCAACCAGTTCGTGAACTCGGTGTGGCGCGTCCTCAATCAGATCACCGAACCGATCCTGAAGCCGATCCGTCGCGTCATCCCCCCCATGGGCGGCCTGGACCTGTCGCCGCTGATCGTCTTCGTCGTCATCTTCTTCCTGCAGAACCTGATCGCCTCGATCGCCGTGGGCCGGATGCTCTAGCCCCATGCGGCCCTGGCGGCGCGACGCGGACGGCATCCTGCTGAGCCTCCGCGTCACGCCCAACGCCTCCGCCGACAGGATCGAGGGCGTGGAAGATCGGGACGACGGCAGCGCCGTGCTCCGCATCCGGGTCACCGCCGTGCCCGACAGGGGCAAGGCCAATGCCGCGGTGACCGCCCTCCTCGCCAAGGGGCTCGGCATACCGAAATCGACGATTACCCTCGTTTCCGGCGACACCGCGCGGCTCAAGACCGTGCGCCTGGCCGGCGACCCGGACGCGCTGCTCGCCGCACTCGCGGCACTGGCCTGAAGAGCCGCAGCAAGCCGCCACCGTACGGTGCGACAACGCCATTGCACCACCTGCGGCGATTTGGCACAAGTTCATCACGCGCACTCCGGGGGGCGAGGAGGAGCGGCTTTCAGGCTGCTGCAACTATGGAGCGTCCCCCGGTGTCGTCACACCGAGGGAAAGTTCTATGACACTATTGCTATGGGCGATCGTGGTATGCGGTCTGCTCTCTATCGTTTACGGGGTCGTCACGACCCAGGGTCTGATGAAGGCCGATTCCGGCACCGCCCGCATGCAGGAGATTTCCGCTGCGGTGCGTGAGGGCGCCTCCGCCTATCTCCGCCGTCAGTACACCACGATCGGCATCGTCGGCGTGGTGATCTTCATCCTCGCCTTCATCCTGCTCGGGGTCTACGCGGCGATCGGCTTCCTCATCGGCGCCGTGCTGTCCGGTGCGGCAGGCTTCATCGGCATGAACGTCTCGGTGCGCGCCAACGTGAAGGTGGCGCAGGCTGCGACCAAGTCGCTCGCCGGCGGCCTCGACCTCGCCTTCAAGTCCGGCGCCGTCACGGGTCTCCTCGTCGCCGGGCTCGGCCTCCTCGGCGTCACGCTCTACTTCATCGTCCTCACCCAGTTCATCGGCCTCGAGCCGACGAGCCGCACGGTCATCGACTCGCTCGTCGCCCTCGGCTTCGGCGCTTCGCTGATCTCGATCTTCGCCCGTCTCGGCGGCGGCATCTTCACCAAGGGTGCCGACGTCGGCGGCGACATGGTGGGCAAGGTCGAGGCCGGCATCCCCGAGGATGATCCGCGCAACCCCGCGACCATCGCCGACAACGTGGGTGACAATGTCGGTGACTGCGCCGGCATGGCCGCCGACCTGTTCGAGACCTATGTGGTGACCGCGGTCGCCACCATGGTGCTTGCCGCCATCGTCCTGCCCGATGCCTTCAAGCTGGCCGGCATGGTCCTGCCGCTCGCCATCGGCGGCGCCTGCGTGCTGACCTCCATCATCGGCACGTTCTTCGTCAAGCTCGGCGCCTCCAACAACATCATGAACGCCCTCTACAAGGGCCTCGTCGCCACTGGCGTCCTGTCGCTCATCGTGCTGCTCCCCACCCTCGCGTGGACCTTCGGCGGGCTCGACGTGCAGCTCGGCATCGAAGGCGGCAAGCAGTTCACGCCGTGGAACCTGTTCTGGTGCGGCGTCGCCGGCCTCGTCATCACCGGCCTCATCATCGTCATCACCGAATACTACACCGGCACCGGCAAGCGCCCGGTCAACTCGATCGCCGAAGCCTCGGTGACCGGCCACGGCACCAACGTCATCCAGGGCCTCGCGGTCTCCCTGGAATCGACCGC
>JAEYZJ010000114.1 GCA_023430705.1 Pseudomonadota bacterium
GCTGTCATCTCTGGGAGAGCAGGGCCCGGGGAGCTGCGCCATGCGCAAGGGCGCCACGGGTCCCTGCTGTCGCAAGGATGATTTCGGGGCATGACGCCCCGGAGAGTCTGGTGGACCGGGGGCGCGAAGGTGCGCCCCCGGCCGAAGTCGACCCGCAGGCTTACTCGACGGTGTAGCCGACGACCTGCGCCTCGTTCTTCATTTCCTGTTCCCAGGCGGGAGACAGCTCGGTCATGGTCTTACCCGCGGCGAGGCCGGGGGTAACGACCTTGGCCCATGCGGTTTCGGGCGAGAAGTTCGGGTAGTCCCAGCCGTTCCAGACGCTGGAGGCGGCAGCCTGGATGGCGGCCTTGAAGTCGCCGGCGTAAAAGCCGCTCTCCGCCTGGCCGTCGAGCCAAGCATCGGCCGCGGACTGGTAGGCGGGCAGGCCGCCGGTACCGGCGACCGACGGCTCGGAGATCACGAACTTGAGGAAGGTCTTGACCGCCTCGGGGTTCTGCGTGTGGCTCGATGCGTACCATACGCCGCCGCCCACGTTTCCGGTCACGGCCTCGCCATCGACCCACTTCAGCGGCGGAGCGGCGACCCAGTCGCCGGCCTTGGCATTGACGCCACCCGGGTTCTGGAACAGCGCGCCGGAATACCAGGCGGGGCCCGGGATGGCGACCAGCTTGTCGGAACTCGACACGAAGCTCGCGCCAAACACGCTGTCGAGCGTCAGGGTCTTGTTTGCGACCATGTGGTCGATCAGATTGGATACCTTCACCGCATTGGGGTCCGTCGTGTCGGACTTGAAGGTTTCACCCTCGACCTGGAAGATCGGGGCCTGGCCGCTCCAGTAGTAGATGTAGGGGCCCTGGAAGGCGTCGCCGATGGCGCCGAGGAAGTAGCCCGGCTGTTCGCTGGCGAGCGTGTCACCCAGTGCCTGGTATTCTTCCCAGGTGGTCGGGGCGGCGTAGCCGAACTGGTCCAGCAGGGTCTTGTTGTACCAGAACAGCACCGGCGCGAGGTCGTTGCGCAGGCCATAGACCTTGCCGTCGACGGTGACCGGATCGAGTGCGCCCGGCGTGAAGCCGGCGAGGAACTCCTCGTCGAGGAAGCCCTCGTTCAGCACCTGCGCGAAGGCCTGCAGGCCGTTGTTCTCGCGCGCCGCCCAGGCCGCGTCGTTGTTCTGGGTGGAGAACACGACGTCCGGCCAGCCCTCGCCGGCCTGGTCGGCTAGGCTGATCTTGGTCTGGAACGTGCCGGAGGCGCCCGACGAGCCGTCGTCGAGCACCAGGTTGACCGGCACTTCCGGATGGGCGGCGATGAACGCCTCGACAGCCGGCTGTCGGGTGGCATCGGCCCACACGGTGATGGCTCCGTCCTGGGCAAGGGCGTTGCCGGCGACGAGAATCGCCGACAGTGCCACGGTAGTACGCAGAAGGTTCATAGCGGTGTCTCCTCCCTGGATGACAGGTGTAGTCGCTTCAGGCCGCGCGCAAGGCTGCGCCGACGCGCGGATTGAAGGGGGCGGCGCCGAGCTCGGAGCGCGGCAGCAGGTTAGGACGGGCCCACTCGCGGCGGGCGGTTTCACTCAGCACAAGGCCGTGGCCCGGACGGTCCGGTGCGTAGGCCCAGCCATCCCGGATCTCGACCGGTTGGTCGACGAGATGGTCGAAATTCTGGAACGAGTATTCCAGCCACTGCACTTCGGGCAGGGCGCAGGCCATATGGATGCCGACCTCGAGGAAGGTGTTGCCAAGACTGACCGGGATGCCGCGGTCGGCGGCAAGCCAGCCGATACGCATCACGTCCGTCACCTGGCCGTGTACGTTGAGGATGTCGGTGGCGTCGGCTTCCATGAGCAGGCGCTTGCCGTGGGCATCGAGGTACTCGCCGGAGTTGATCAGGGTCCAGCTGCACGCGTCCTTCAGCATCCTGAGGCCGGAATGGTCGTTGCGCAGGATGGGATCCTCGGCCCAGAGCAGGTCGAAGCCGGCGTCACGGATGGCGGTAAGCTTCACCAGGGCTTCCTTGGCGCCCCAGGCTTCGTTGGCATCAACCATCAGCACGGCGCCCTTGCGGACGACGTCCTTGAGAATCTTCAGCCGGTTGAGGTCCCAGTCAAAGTCGGGATGGCCGACCTTGATCTTGAAGGCGCGGTAGCCGATCGAGTCGGCATGCGCGAAGAAGCGCGCGAACTCGTCGTCGCTGAGATGGAAATCGAGGCCGGAGGCATAGGCTTCGACGCGCTCGCGGCGGCTGCCGAGCAGCTTGTGCAGCGGCAGGTTCACTTCCTTGGCCGCCAGATCCCAGAGGGCCACCTGCAACGCCTCGTGGAAGTTCAGCGAGTAGGCGCGCTGGTTGCCGCCGCGCGGTCGGCCGACCCGGTGAACCAGTGCTGCGGGAGGCTGTCCCTCGAGACCGGGCCAAGCTTCAGCGTGGAACACGCGCTCGATCTCGGCCTGGTCAGGCAGAGGGACGATCAGGCCCTGGATAAAGCCAAGGCCGACCGCGCCGGTATCGGCAATCAGCTCGAGCGCCGCTATGTTCACATCGTCGATGCGAACCTGGCTATCGCCGATCACCCGGTCGCGGGCAAACTGGAAACGGGTAATGCGGTACTCTGATATGCGCATAGAAGGACGATCTCTGATCGACTAGTGTTTAGGACTGATATATCAGTGGGGGATGGTAGTAGACCAATGGCGCCGAGAGCACAAGTATCGAAAGCGGGGGGCGAGGTGGTGACGGAGGTGCCGCACGCTGGGCGGCTGAGCGATCTGGCCTACGGGCGCATCCTCGAGAACCTGTTCGATCGCCGCCTGCCGGCAGGCGCGTTCGTGTCGCAGAACGACCTCGTGAAGCTGCTCGGCATTCCGGTGGCGCCGATCCGGGACGCGCTGCGCACACTCGAGGTCGAGGGTATCCTCACCATCCACCCGCGCTCCGGCATCCAGTTCGTCAAGCCCGGCATGGAGTTGACCAAATCCACGTACCAGTTCCGCGCGATCATCGAGCGAGCAGCGGTACGGACGTTTGCCGAGCTGGGTGACGAGGACGTGATCGATGAACTCGGCGTGCGGCATCGCGAGTTGAGCGTGAGGCTGGAGCAGGG
This sequence comes from Pseudomonadota bacterium, assembly GCA_023430705.1. Classification (GTDB taxonomy): domain Bacteria; phylum Pseudomonadota; class Alphaproteobacteria; order Rhizobiales; family Devosiaceae; genus Devosia_A. Next base: position 3,101 of record JAEYZJ010000114.1, read on the forward strand.
CGGACTCTCGCAGGAAGTGACCACCGAGATGGAGGCGCTGGAGACTCTCCTCCACAGGTCGGTGATCGAGATCCTGCGCAACCCGCTGATCGAGACCAGCTACCGGCGCATGCACAACTACCTCAAGCTGGTGCGGCTCGATCGCAAGATGACGGTGCCGCTGGCGCAGCGCTCGATCAACGAGCACCTCGAGATCGTGGATGCCTGCGCCGCCCGTGATCCCGACCTCGCTGAGGCAGCGCTGGTTGCGCATTTCAACGCGGCACTACAACGGCACCTGGGGATGTTCATCTAGGGTCGAGGCATCCTGCCGTTAAGGTCCTATGCCGCGAAAGTGCGGTGCGTAGACGCGCGGAAGTGCGCCTCAAGCGCTGCCACGGCGCCTTCTACGTCCCGCCGTTCCAGACGCTCGATCACCTTGAGGTGCTCCTCGACGGTCTGGAGCAGCGCGCCGCGGAAGCCAGGGCGGCGGTGCACCTGCTGGGCCATGCGGATGTTCTCCTGCACGCGGGAAT
>JAEYZJ010000156.1 GCA_023430705.1 Pseudomonadota bacterium
CGGTGGCCCCGTTCGGCGGGGCGATGAAGTGGGAAGCTTCGCGCGGCGGGGACCTGTTTCCCCATCTCTACGGCGAATTGCAGATGTCGAGCGTGACGGCGATGGCCGACCTCGATGTCCCGGCCGATGGCATCGTCGCGCTGCCGGAGTGGGTGAAATGATCTTCTCGCGCCTCTCGCCGCTGTTGCGCATCCCGGCCCTCTCCGGCCTCACCAGGGAAGCGCTGCTGAAGATGGACCCCGAGATTGCCCACGGCGCGACCATCGCGGCGCTGCGTCTCGGCCTTGCCCCCGAGCAGGAGGGAACTGACCCGCCCGAGCTCAGGACGACCCTCTGCGGGCTCGAGCTGAAGAACCCCGTCGGCATGGCCGCCCGCTTCGACAAGAACGCGGAAGTGCCAAAGCCGCTCGCCCGCATGGGCTTCGGCATGGTCGAGGTGGGCACCGTGACTCCACGGCCGCAAGAGGGCAACCCCAAGCCGCGCCTGTTTCGCGTCGGCCCGGCCGAGGGCGTCATCAACCGCATGGGCTTCAACAACGAGGGCCACGAGGCGGCGTTCGCGCGGCTCAAGGGCGCCCATGTCGGCGCCATCCTTGGGGTCAATATCGGGGCCAACAAGGACAGCGAGGACTTCGTCGCCGACTACGTCGCGGGCGTCACTCGTTTTGCCGAGGTCGCCGATTACCTCACCGTCAACATCTCCTCGCCCAACACTCCCGGTCTGCGGAACCTGCAGTCCGATGAAGCCCTGAGCCGGCTGCTGGGCGCCGTGCTGAAAGCGCGCTCCAAGGCCTCCGTGCGCGTCCCCGTGCTGCTCAAGATCGCCCCCGACCTGGACGAGCGCCAGCTCGATGACATCGCCCGCGTCGTGCTCGCCACCGACCTCGACGGGCTGGTCGTCTCCAACACCACCCTCAGCCGGGACCCCGTTCTGGGCATGGAGAACGCCACCGAGACCGGCGGCCTTTCCGGAAAGCCGCTGTTCAACCTCGCGACCCTGAAGCTGGCCCAGATGCGCCAGCGCGTCGGCAGCCTGCCGATCGTCGGTGTCGGCGGCATCCATTCGCCCGAAAGTGCCGTGGCCAAGTTCGAGGCAGGCGCCAACGCCATTCAGCTCTACTCCGCGCTGGTCTTCGGCGGCCTCGACATGCTGGACCGGCTGAAGCGCGGGCTTGTAGCGGCCGTCCGCAGCAAGGGGCTCAAGTCCGTGTCCGAGCTGACCGGCAGGACCACGGCCGAGTGGGCCAGCGGCAAGGCGCGGCTGTAGCTCACCCCTTGGTCACCAGTTCCAGCACCACGCCGGCCCGCCCCTTCGAGCGCTGCACCGTGTCGTAGTTGCCGAGGTCGACGCGCTCGACATGCTCGCGGTTGCGCTCCTCGCTGAACAGTCCGTGCTCGGCATGCCGCCGCAGCAGGCGCGCCCGCACCTTTTCGCGCGGCACGTCGAGGAACACTGCGAGGTCGAGCATCGACCTGATCCGCCACCATGGCGAGTTGGCGAGGAGCAGGTAATTGCCTTCGACCACGAGGATCCTCGCCTCGGACGGCACGATGAACGCATCCAGCACCACGTCCTCGATCTCGCGCGAGTAGCCGGGGCCGCTGACCGGACTGGTCGCGTCCTTCAGTGTCCCGAGGAAATCGGCGAACGCCCCACCCTCGAACGTGTGCGGCGCGCCCTTGTCCTTGACCGTGCCGAGCATCTCGAGCTTGGCGTGCAGCATGTGGAAGCCGTCCATCGGGACATGGGCGGCAATCCCCGGTGTCTGGGCGTTGAGCGCATCGACGAGCTGTGCCGCCAGTGTCGACTTGCCAACCCCCGGGCCACCCGCGAGCCCGACGGCGACGCGGCGGTCGCGCCGCGCCAACGTTTCATTCGCCTGCGTCACCAGCCAGTCGAGGGCCGCCGTGGGGGAAAGCTGCAGCTGTTGCGGTTCGTTGTCGTTCATCGCGTCCTCCGCGCACTGGCGTAGCGGATTTGTCGGCGCGCGCAAGCTCGATGCGAGTGGCCCTCCTGGCCGCCGGGCGGCAGTGCATGCCCGCCTTCTTGTCTAGGCAGCCTGCACGCCCCATAATGTGCACAAACCGGGAACGCTTCTTGCCCCTCCACCACCAGATCACCGACTGGTTCACATCGAAAGGCTGGACACCGCGCCAGCACCAGTTGAGCGTGCTGGAGGCTACCGAGGCGGGCGCCTCGGCTCTGCTGATCGCGCCCACCGGCGCCGGCAAGACGCTGGCCTGGTTCCTGCCCACCGTCAATGACCTGATCGACAACCCGCGGCGGGGGCTGCACACACTCTACCTCTCGCCGCTGAAGGCCCTGGCGGTGGACGTCCATCGCAACCTCACCGGGCCGATCTCGGAAATGGGGCTTTCCATCAAGGTCGAGACCCGCACCGGCGACACTCCCTCACACCGGCGGCAACGGCAGCGCTTCGATCCACCGCAGATATTGCTCACCACGCCGGAGCAACTGGCGCTGCTCCTCTCACACGCGGACTCGGCGAAGCTCTTTGCCGGCCTGAAGCGGATCGTCCTCGACGAACTGCACGCCATGGTTACGCACAAGCGCGGCGAGCTGATGTCGCTCGGCCTCGCCCGCCTCGCAACGCTCGCGCCCGCAGTGCGGATAACCGCCTTGAGCGCGACGGTCGCCCGGCCGGACCTCCTGCGTGACTGGATCGCGAGCCCCGTGCCCGATGCAGAGGCGCGCTTGCTGATGGGGCAGGGCGGCGCGCGGCCCCACATCGAGATCCTGCGCTCCGAGGAGCGCATCCCGTGGGCCGGCCACTCGACCCTCTACGCCATCCCCGAGCTCTACCAGGTCATCAAGGAGCACCGGACCACGCTGCTCTTCGTCAATACGCGCTCGCAGGCCGAGATGCTGTTCCAGGAGCTCTGGGCCGCCAACGACGAGATGCTCCCCATCGCCATGCACCACGGCTCGCTGGCCGTGGAGCAACGGCGCAAGGTCGAGGCCGCCATGGCTGAAGGCCGGCTTCGCGCCGTGGTCTGCACCTCTACCCTCGACCTCGGTATCGACTGGGGCGATGTCGATCTCGTCGTGCAGGTCGGCGCGCCCAAGGGCTCGAGTCGCATGCTGCAGCGCATCGGTCGCGCCAACCACCGGCTCGACGAGCCCTCCAAGGCCCTGTTCGTACCCTCCAACCGCTTCGAGGTACTCGAATGCGAGGCCGCGCTCGAGGCGGTCGAGCGCAACGCCCAGGACAGCGAGGACCCCGTCTCCGGCGGGCTCGACGTGCTGGCCCAGCACGTCCTCGGCACCGCCTGCGCCATGCCGATCGAGCCGGTGGCCCTCTACGACGAGATCCGCCGCGCCTGGCCCTACCGCGACCTGCAGTGGGAGACTTTCGAGCGTGTCGTGGACTTCGTCGCCACGGGTGGCTATGCGCTGCGCGCCTATGAGCGCTACGCCAAGTTGCGCAGGATGGAGGACGGCCGCTTCCGCATCTCGCATCCCGGGATCGCCCAGCAGTACCGGCTCAATATCGGCACCATCGTGGAAGAACCGATGGTCAGGGTCCGGCTGGTGCGGGGCCGGGGCTTCACCGCGGGTGCCACAACCGGCCCGATCGGCCGCACCGGCCGCGTGCTCGGCGAGATGGAGGAGTATTTCTTCACGACGCTCACACGGGGCGACACCTTCCTCTTCGGCTCCGAGATCGTCGCCTTCGAGGGCATGTTCGAGAACGAGGCCTACGTCTCGCGCTCGCAGGGCAAGGATCCCAGGATCCCCTCCTACATGGGCGGCAAGTTTCCCCTCTCCACCTTCCTTGCCGAAGGCGTCCGCAACCTGCTGGCCCACCCGGGCGAATGGCATCTGCTTCCCGATCAGGTCAGCGACTGGCTCCGCCTGCAGCAGGAAGCTTCGATCCTCCCCGCATCGGACTCCATGCTGGTCGAGACCTTCCCGCGCGGCGCGCTGAACTATCTGGTCTGCTATCCCTTCGAGGGACGGCTGGCCCACCAGACGCTGGGCATGTTGCTCACCCGCCGACTCGAGCGGGCCCGTGCGCGTCCCCTCGGTTTCGTCGCCTCCGACTACTCCCTCGCCGTCTGGGGACTGGGCGATTTCTCCGGGCTCATCCGCACCGGCCGGCTGTCGCTCGATGACCTCTTCGACGAGGACATGCTGGGCGACGACCTCGAGGCCTGGCTCGACGAGAGCCAGCTGATGCGCCGCACCTTCCGCAACTGCGCCATCATCGCCGGGCTCATCGAGCGCCGGCACCCCGGCCAGAAGGAAAAGACCGGACGCCAGATCACTGTCTCCTCCGACATCATTTACGACGTGCTCTACCACCACGAGCCCGACCACATCCTGATCCAGGCGACGCGGCGCGATGCCGCGCGTGGCTTGCTCGATATCGAGCGTCTCGGCCACATGCTTGCCCGCATCAAGCGGCACATCGTGCACAAGCCGCTCGACCGAATCTCGCCTTTGGCGGTACCGGTTCTGCTGGATATCGGCAAAGTCCCGGTGGCTGGCGAAGCGCGCGAAAGCGCCATGGCGGAGGCCGCCGAGGAATTGATCGCCGAGGCCATGGGCATCGGGGCGGCGCCTTCCTCGGATGAGGTTTCTGGCCCCTCGCACGTGAAGGCGCCCCGGACGAGACAGAGGAAGCGGGTGAATTGACTTCTGCCTGGGCCATGCGAACGGCCCGCACCGACCACGAAGGCGATCCCGTGCTGCTGGCCTTTTCCGGTCACGTCTTCGAGCCCTTGCCCTCCGGCGCCCTGTGGTGGGCCGCCGAGCGGACCCTTCTGGTCGCCGATCTCCACCTCGAGAAGCTGAGTTCCTTCGCCCGTCGCGGCTCGCTCCTGCCGCCTTACGACACCGGGCTCACGCTCAGGCGCCTTGAAGCCGACATTGCGCGCACCGGAGCCGAAGACGTCGTCGCACTCGGCGACAGCTTCCACCGCGACGAGGGGACGACGACGCTGCTCGACGCCGACCGGCTGCGCCTAGCGAACCTCATGGGCCAGGCCCGCTGGACCTGGATTTCCGGCAACCACGACCCGGCTCCCCATGCGCTGGGAGGGGCCTGCGTGCCCGTCCTCGAACGCGCCGGGCTCACCCTGACGCATGAGCCGCGCGCGGGCATCGGGCTGATTGCGGGGCACCTGCATCCCGCCGCGCATATCGCGATGAACGGCCGCTCGGTGCGCCGCCCCTGCTTCGTGCATGATGGCCGGATCATGGTGCTGCCCGCCTACGGCGCGGCCACCGGTTCACTCAACATCCTCGCCCCGGCCTTTGCCGGGCTGATGCACTGGCCGACGCTCGAGGTCGCGATGATCGGCCGCGGCCGCGTCTATCCTGTCAGCCCCCGGCGGCTGGTACGGGGATACGAAGGCTGGTGAGCCCCGCTATCGCCTGAACACCACGCCACCCAACCACCCTGTGAACAGCGCCAGTGCCACGCAGACGATGCCGTAGAGCAGCGGCTGCTGCCGTGCCGATTGCCCGAGGAACCGCTCGAACCCGATCTTGCGCACCGAGAAGCCCTCCGCCCTGTCGGCGACGATCTCGCCATTCCGGAACAGGTAGGTATGAGCCAGGTACGACCCGGGCGGCGCGTCTGCCGGCAGCGAGACCTGCGCGTAATAGAACGTGTTGGAGCGGAACGTCACCCCGTTCTCGTTGAGCTTGAACATCCCCTTCTGCTCCATCAGCCGCACCAGCTGCGGGCCGAAAACCAGCGACTCGTACCAACTCTCGCCCGGCGCGGCCTCGGTCTGCTTGGCAAGGGGAATGGCGCGCTCGGCCAGCGTGATGGGGTTGGTGATCTCGCTCAGCCGCGCGTCGCTCAGCACCTGGTAGAACGATGGGAAATTCACGAACTCGACCTGCGCCGTGTTAATCCAGACGCCGAACACGTTGGACTTCCTGCGCGCCACCCGGTTCTGCAGCGGCCCGGTCACAGTGATGACGACATGGTAGGGGCCGCTGACCGGCTCGGTGCTCCCCACATCGGGCTCGATGCTGCCGAACAGCGTCAGGTTCTGCCCCGAGAAACTGGACGTGATCGAGACGACGTCCTGGCTCACCTGGGTGATCAGCCGTTCCGCCACGGCGGGCGACGCCATCGCCGCAAGGCCCGCCAGCGCGATCAGGAGCCGGTGCATCAGATCACCCCCGATGCGCCGATCACGGCGGTGGAGTAGGGGTCGGACGGCGCGAGGATGAGGCTCAGACCGAAACGGATGGCGACGGCGAGAACGAGGATCGCGAGCAGCGCGCGCAGCTGTTCGCCGCGCAGGTATTTGCCGGCCGATGCGCCGAACTGCGCGCCCACCGTGCCGCCCACCATCAGGCAGAAGGCGAGCAGGATGTCGACGCTCTGGCTCTGCACCGCATGCAGGATCGTGGTCGCCGCCATCATCGCCACCACCTGCAGCAGCGAGGTGCCGATGACCATGCTGGCCGGCATGCGCAGGATGTAGACCAGCGCCGGCACAAGGATGAAGCCGCCGCCGATACCGAGCAGCGACCCGATGAAGCCGATGCAAAGGCCGAGGACCAGCACCGGGATGACCGAGATGTAGAGTCGCGACCTCTTGAACCGCACGCGCCAGGGCAGCCCATGGAACCAGTTGTGCTGGTTGGGCAGCTTCTCGCGCGTCACGATTCCCGCCCGCCGCTTCAGGATGGCCCGTGCCGACTCGATCAGCATCAGCGTGCCCACGAAACCCAGCAGCACGAGGAAACCGACCGAGATGAAGAGGTCGAGCTGGCCCGCCGCGCGCAGCACCTGGAACGTGGCGACGCCGCCGAAGGCCCCTAGAATGCCCGACAGCACCAGGTAGAGCGACATGTGGAGGTCGATCTGGCCGCGCCTGTAGTAACTGAGCGCTCCCGAGGTGGACGCGGCCACCACCTGTCCGGTCACCGACGCCACCGCCACCGACGACGGCACCCCCGAAAAGATCAGCAGCGGCGTCAGGAGGAAGCCGCCACCCACCCCGAACAGCCCCGACAGGAACCCGACCGCCCCCCCGATCCCCACGAGGAAGAACAGGTTCATGGAAAGCTCGGCGATCGGCAGATAGACCTGCACGTGTGGCGTCCGGTGGGCTTGGGGCATCTCCGGGCAAGCGCCGGGGCGCGACGGAGATGCGACGTTTTCTCGCAAAATGCCATCGTCCCTTAGCAGCAAAGTGCAAAGGCGAGGTTAGCCTACCGATCGGGTCGGGATTGACTATTCCGCCGGGGAGGCGAGCCGGGTCGGCAGGAGTTCGCCCACCCGGTCCAGTACCGGATAGGCCGCCGCCGCGACGATATGCGAGTTCACGAGCTTCATGTCGCGGATCAGGTCGAGATGCAGCGCGCTCGACTGCGAGGCGGCGCTGAACCCGTCACGCATGTGCGCGAAGTGGTTCGTCGTCGCCTTCTGCTCGGCCCGGCGGAAGGCGACCTTCTCCTCAGCAAGGCTCCGTGCGATGCGCGCATCCTCGGTCACGAAAAGCGATGCGGCGGTGCGCGTGTTGGCGATCAGCCGGTCGATGAGGCCCACCAGTTCCGCTTCGTTGTCGGCATCCGGCAGCAGCCCGCGCTTCAGACGCTTGCTCGCGTGGGGCAGCAGGTTCCGGTCAATTACGTCCCCGGCCTGTTCGAGGTTCATGGCGAACACCAGGATTTGCTGCAGCCTGTGCTGGTCGCCCTCGCTGAGTTCCTCGGGGTCGAATTCGCTGAGGTAGCGCTTGATGGCCGTGTTCAGGCTGTCGAGCACGTCATCCTTGGCCCGCGTCTCCGCGATCAGCTTGCGGTCGCCACGCGTCAGGGCGTCACGCGCGCCGATCAGCATCGCTTCGAGCGCATCGGCCAGCCGCAGCGCCTCGCGGGCTGCCCCGCCTATGGCGACGATCGGCGTCTCCCGCGCGGCCCGGTCGAGGTAGAGCGGCCGACCCGGGTCGGTCACGTCCGGCTCCGCCGGCACCAGTCGCTCGACTAGCCGGGCCAGCGGCGTGAGGATCGGAAGCGCCACCAGCGCGAGCACGATGTTGAAGCCCAGGTGGAAAGCCGCGACTGCGGCCGCGCCCGAGAGGTTGAGCGCCGAAAGGCCCTGGACCATAGGCCCGAGCAGCGCCCATGCGAGGATCACCCCGACAATGCGGTTGCCGAGGTTGACGAGCGGCAGCCGCCGCGCGACCGGATCGCCGCCCGTCGCCTCGAGCAGCGGGTTGAGCGCACTCCCCAGGTTCGCGCCGGCCGTCAGCATCAGCGCCGCCTCGAGCGGGATCACCCGGCTCGCCGCGAGCGACATCACGAACAGGATTACCGCCACGCTCGAATGGGTAGCCCATGCCGCGATAGCGCCGAGCACGATCGCGAGAAGCGGCGCGTTGGCGATCAGCCCGAGCATCGTTACCACTTCGTGCGAGTGCTCGAGCGGCTCGAGCTGGGTCAGCATGAGATGCAGGGCCAGTACCATCAACCCTAGTCCTATGAAGCTGCGCCCGAGGTCGTGCAGTACGGCGTTCCCGTCGCGCCGGAACAGCACCACGCCCACCAGCACCAGCGGCAGCGCAACGACCGCGATGTTGAACGAGAGGACCGTGACGATCAGCGCCGTGCCGATATTGGCGCCAAGCATGATCGCCATCGCGGGCACCAGCGGCATGAGTCCCTCGGCCGCGAACGCGGTCGCCATCAGACCGGTCGCCGTGCTGGACTGGAGGAGGGTGGTAACCCCGATGCCTGCGGTCAGCGCCGCGATCCTGGTCTTGAGCGTCCTCGACAGGAAGGCGCGGAGCCGCGGGCCGAAGGCGCGCTGCACTCCGGTCTGCACCATGTGCGTGCCCCACAGCAGCAAAGCCACTGCGCCGGCAATGTTCAGTATGTCCAGGATGGCCACCAAAGGAACTACTCCGGTCGAGGTCCCCCCGCGCGCCCATGATGCACCAATGAATCAGCGGCGCAACGGTTTCATTCCCGGCGCCCAGCCTGGGGCGCCGCGAATTACACCGGCTGGCTGCCCAGGACGGCCAGCAGGCGCGGGTTGATCCTGCCGCTCTCGCTCATTCCGGTCTGGCGCTCGAAGCTCCGGATCGCCTCGGCGGTCTTCTCTCCGGCCACCCCATCGGGCGTACCCACGTCGAAACCGAGCAGCGACAGAGCCTTCTGCACGCCGCTGACCACGCGCGTGTCGGTGATCGGCTCGCCCGGGTCGAACTTGTCGCTCCAGGTTCCGATCGGCGCAAAATTGGCGACGAAGTCGATCGGCTGCGGCTCGAACGCGCCGACTTCGGCGATGAGCTTCTGCACCGTCGCGGCATCGAGCGAGGCGGCGATGTCGTCGCGTGCCTTGGCCGCGTCCTTGTCGCCGCGGTTGGCGGCGAGCGAGAACCACTTGAACGAGGCGTTGAGGTCCTGCGTCACACCCAGCCCGCGTGCATAGAGCATGCCCAGGTTGAACTGGCTGTCCTTCATGCCGCGGTTGGCGGCTTCCTCGAACCACTTCGCGGCTGCGCCGAACTCCTGCGTGCCGAGGCTGCCGCCAGCATAAAGCGCGGCGAGGTTGTGCATGGCCATGCGGTTCCCGGCCTCGGCCGCCTGCTGGTACCAGAGGCGCGCCTGCGCCATGTCCTTGGCGACGCCACGGCCGTTCTCGTAGAGGTTGCCGAGCCGGTACTGCGCCGGGGCGAAGCCCTGGCTTGCGGCGCGCTCGTACCACATCGCTGCCGTCTTCAGGTCCTCGGGCACGGCGCGGCCTTCGGTATAGATCGCGGCCACCTCGAACTGGGCCCGCGCATCGCCATTGGCAGCCGCATCGAGCAGCGGCGCCGGACCGACGGCGGCCGGCGGACGGTCCACCTGTACCGGGCTCTCGAGAGTGCTGGGCAGCGGTTCCACGTCACCCAGCCGCGCCATCTGTACCGGCGCCGGTTCGGCCAACGCAGTCGCCGCGGCAAAGGCCTGCGCCGGCGGGCTCTGCACATCGGGTGCAAACTTCTGTGCCTGCCCGGCATCGATCGAGCCGGTTGTCAGCGTGTCGAGCTCGATGCGCGGCATCGCGGCGTTCTCGCCGAAGCCCTGTTGCGCCATCGGCACCGGTGTCAGCGTTGCCTGGCTCACGTCACGCACTGTCTCCGCCATCGGAGTGGCATCGGCGTCGGTCCTGGTGCGCTGGTTGATGAGGTTGATCGTGAGGCAGGCGAGCGCCACGACGCTGGCGGCGAGCAGGATCGGCTGCTTGTGGCGTAGCAGGAAGCTGTCGCTTTTGGCGTCGTCCGGCCCGGGGCTGGTGTCCTCGGCGCCGAGTGCGACCGTGCTCGGCTGCGGTGCGGCCGGTAGCACGCGCGGCGGCGCGTCGTCGGCTTGCCACTGGCTCGTCGGATCCTTGTCTCCGGCGAGTTGGCGCGGCGACTGCTTCTTGCCCAGCCCGGCGAAGAGGCCCGGCTTTTTTTCGCGCGGCACGGCGTCAGTATCGGGCTCCGAGAGCGCAGCGACGGCCTTCTTGGGCTTTCCGACCCGCACCCGCGGCTCGACCGTCTTCTTTTCCTTCTGCGCCTTGATGGTCTTGGCGGTAGGCGGCGCTACGTCATCCACCGGCGCAGCCGTTGCCGCCGCACGGGCGGCCTGGAAGCGGGCGAAGGCGCGGCCGATCAGCGAATTGCCGTCCACCGGGGGCAGCATCGCCGGCATGCCGCTGGCAGCGGCCTGGCGCGCCGCGCGGCGATGCGCCTCGATGAACGTGTTGCGGTTCGGCAGCGGGCTCTCGTCCGACGCTGCAGGCTCGGCGGCTGGCACGAATAGTGCCTCCACCGGCAGATCGAGCGTCGATCGCGGCTGTGGTGGACGTTCCGTGAGGTTCGGATCGAACACGAGCTTCTGTTCGTCCTCGAGCGCATCGAGGAAGGCTGCCGCCGCGGAGCGTTCCGAACGTGTCAGTTCCGTCTTCAGCTCCAGCGCCATGGTCACGGCGCTCGGCGCCGGGAACGGCTTGTCGAGCAGCGGAGCGTCGAGGCTGGGGGCGGCCGGCATGGAGTCAGTGGGGTCGACCTTGGCCGGAGCGGGCAGGGGCTCTTCGGTCTCCATCGGGGCGATGAACGCTGCCGCTGGCGCCTGAGTCGCACCCACGGACGGAGCCGCGACCGCCGCCGTGGATATAGTCTCGAGCGCCACCGGCTCGGGCTTGGCGCTCAGGGCGAACGGAGCGCTCGGCGCCGGTTCGGGATCCTCGAGCGAACGCTCGAGCCGCTGCAGTCGCTCGTTCACCTCGCGGATCGTCGCCTGCAGGGCAAGCGTTTCCTCGTTGGGGGCCGGCGCGGCCGCCGTCTTCATCACCTTGGCGAGGCGCTTCTCGATTTCGTCGTAGCCGGCGTCGTCGAGCCCGTTGGCAGCAGGAG
>JAEYZJ010000299.1 GCA_023430705.1 Pseudomonadota bacterium
CGTCGGCCATCATGATCAGATGCTCCTCGCCGGCCTTGCGGGTGGTGCGCCGGCGCAGCGCGTCGGTCTGCCGGCGGCGTGCGACCGTCAGCAGCCAGCCTTCCGGATTATGGGGTACGCCCTCCGCAGGCCATCTGCGCAGGGCCGCGGCGAAGGCCTCGGCCAGGGCATCCTCGGCGCCGGCGATGTCGCGTGTCCGTGCGGCAAGGTAGGCGACGAGGCGGCCATAGCTGTCACGCGCTACGCGTTCGGCCGTCGCAGTCGCCTCGTTGCTGGCCCGCGGCATCGGCTCAGGCCTGCTGCCGCAGGCTCTTGTCGGGCACCGGATAGGTATCGGCCAGGGGGCGGATCTCGATCGAACCGTAACGCGAACTGGGGCAGCGCTTCGCCCAGGCGATGGCCTCGTCCAGGTCGTCCGCCTCCAGCATGAAGTATCCGGCGAGTTGCTCCTTGGTGTCGGCATAGGGGCCGTCGAGAACGTCGGTCCGGCCGTCCGAGGTGCGCACCGTCGTCGCCGCCGAGGCGGGCTGCAGACGCTCACCCGCGGCAGAGTGACCGCCGGCCTTGGCAAGGGCCTCGTTGAAGGCAGCGTAGTCCGCCCAGAGTTCGCGCTGTGGAGCATTGGCGAGGGCGACCTCGTCGTGGTGGATCAGCATCATGTAACGCATGGGTGCACTCCTCAACTCACCGCCCGCCGGACGAGTTCGCTGATGCGCTTCTCCTCGTCCGCAGTCATCCGCAACAGGGCGAAGCTCGTCGGCCAGAAGTTGCCGTCGTCCAGCTGAGCGGCCTCATTGAAACCGAAGGTCGCGTAGCGCGCCTTGAACTTGGCCGCATCCTGGAAGAAGCAGACGTTCTTGCCCTCCTTGTAGTAGGCTGGCATGCCGTACCAGAGCTTGGGCTTCAGTGCGGGCGCAACGGCGAGCACGAGTTCGTGGAGGCGTTCGGCAAGTTGGCGGTCGGGGTCGGGCATCGCCGCGATCTTGTCGAGCACTGCACGGGCATCCTCTGCTTCGCTTGCGCCGCGTTTCTCGCGCTTGATCTCTTCTGCGCGCTCCTTCATCGCGGCCTTTTCCTCGGCGGTGAAGTTCCCGGATTTCTTGCTGGTAGCCATGCTCTTTCTCCTTGTGGTGCCGGTCGCTTTCGCCGACGCTACAATGACGGTGCGCCGATCACCATTTCGACTCGCCTCCAAAAGAAATCGGAGGCGAGCCGGCTCAGCGGGGTCAGGGGGAGCTAGTCGGCCAGACTGGGCGGACCTCGATGGTGCCCGCACGGGCTGAGGGGCAGCGTTGGGCCCAGTCGATCGCGGTATCGAGATCAGGTACGTCGATCACGTAGAAGCCGCCCAACTGTTCCTGCACCTCGGGGTATGGGCCAGCGAGCACGATCGCCTTGCGATCACGGACCCGAACCCGCGTCGAGGCGCTGGAGGGACGTAGGCGCTCACCACTTACCAGCGAGCCCGATTTCACGAGGGCATCGTGAAATGCGGCGAATTCTTCGCTCATGCCGGTGTCGCCCACCGTCGGAACGGTGTTCATCGTAGTCTCGTCGCCCATGATCAGAAGCATGTACTTCATTTCGCTCGTCTCCTGTTGTCGTGTCCGGACACAGCCCGGACGCAACAATGACGGGGGGTACGAGGCGCGTTCTACATTTCGTTGCGAAGAAGTTCATGCCGGGAGATCGGCATACGCCTCGAATATCTCCCGGACCTCGACTGCGCCCCACTGTGCTGCCGGGCACTTGCGGGCCCACTCGATAGCCTCGTCCATGCCGCTGGCCTCGATGATGTAGAAGCCGCCCAGTTGCTCGCGTGTGTCGGCGTAGGGGCCGTCATGGACTTTGAGTTCGCCGCCGTTCCTCGCGAAGTTGGCCACGTCGATCTCGCCACCTTCGGCACGCACGGTGCTGGCTTCGTAGCTCCGTTGCAGCGGCGCGGTGGCGACAAAGGCGTTGGCCTTCTTCAGGACGTCGTTGTAGGCGCCCATGACCGTCATGGCGTTTTCCATGTCTGCCGTCGAAAAGGTGTCTCCCGCCCGCTCGTCGGCATAGAGCAACATCATGTACCGCATCGTGTCCTCCTCGTTGGGTAAACATAGCCTTCAGGCCAATGTCGCGCGAGGGGAGCCGCTTTCGACAGGCGGATCGGGTCTTAGTTCCCGTCGGGGCGGGACTTCTGGTTGAAACCACCGCTGACGTTGTCAGCGGGATCGTCCTTGTTGCGCTTGTCCTGGCGCTCAAGGCCGGTCTTGCGCGTCACGTCATGCGCCTTGTCGGCGGTGGCGCGATCCCCGATGCGATCGTTGGGATTGTTGACGGCGCGACCGAGGTCGTCCTGATTGTCGTCGATCTGGCGGTCCTGAGCCATGGGAGTCTCCTCTGTTCAAGAGGGAAAGCCATGGGGCAGGGCCGGGGTTCCGGGAAATCGGGACCGATCAGTCGAGCAGGCTTGACACCGACTGCTCGCTGGCGGTGCGCGCGATGGCCTCCCCCATCAGCGGCGCGATCGAGATGCGGCGGATGTTGCTGGCGGCACGGTCGGCGTCGGTGGCCTCGATCGAGTCGGTGATAACCAGTTCCTTGAGCTTGGAGGCGGCGATGCGTTCGGCGGCGCCGTCGGAAAGCACACCGTGCGTGATGTAGGCGCTGACCTCGGTCGCGCCGGCCTTCAGCAGGGCCTCGGCAGCGTTCACAAGCGTGCCGCCCGAGTCGACGATGTCGTCGATGAGGATGCAGGCGTGGCCAGCGACATCGCCGATGATGTTCATCACTTCCGAGACGCCGGCGCGTGGACGGCGCTTGTCGACGATGGCGAGATCCGCGCCAATCCGCTGGGCCGTGGCGCGGGCCCGTGCGACGCCACCCACGTCCGGCGAGACAATCATCACGTTGCCGTTGGTGTAGTTTTCCTGGATGTCGCGGACCATCACAGGCGCGCCATAGAGGTTGTCGGTCGGAATATCGAAGAAGCCCTGGATTTGGGCGGCGTGGAGATCGAGGGTCACCACGCGGTTGACGCCGGCCTCGGTGATAAGGTTGGCGACCAGCTTAGCCGAGATTGGAGTGCGCGAGGCGGACTTCCGATCCTGCCGAGCATAGCCGAAGTAGGGGATCACCGCAGTGATGCGGCGGGCCGAAGAGCGGCGCAGCGCATCCGACAGGATCAGCAACTCCATCAGGTTGTCGTTCGCCGGAAAGGACGTCGACTGCAGGATGAAGACATCCTCGCCGCGGACGTTCTCATGGATCTCGACGAAGATTTCCTTGTCGTTGAAGCGCTTGACCGTACAGTCGGTCAACGGAACTTCCAGGTAGCTCGCGACGGCTTCGGCAAGGGCGCGGTTGGAATTGCCGGTGACGAGTTTCACGAGCGCGCTCCGGAGTATCGGCCAGGCGGGAGGTGCCGGGCCCTGATGCGCGGGTCTCTAGCGGACGGCAGGCGGTGACGCAATCCGCCTTGTGACGGATGGATGAAGGAAAAGTGGCGCCGGACGTTTGCGTGGGCACGGTACATCCCCCTCGACCTATAGTCCGCCGAGGCCGATCACGCTCAGTTGCCTCCCTGTGTTGATCCCGTTGTGGGTGGCGTAACGGTGGGAGAAGTAATTTCTCGGTTCGGCATAGGTGCAGATGGCGAGGTCGTCGACGATGCCGACGCCGGCGGCAATCAGGTGGTCGAAGACGAAGCCGGGAAGGTCGAAGCGCTCACGACCGCCATTCGGACGTGTGATGCGGTGCTCGGCGTCGCGGTGGTCGCGTAGGAGGTTCGCGGTGAATTCCGGGCCGACCTCGTAGTTGGCGCCCGATATGGTCGGACCGATGGCTGCGACGATGCGGTCAGGACGTGCGCCGAGATCGACCATGGCGTTTACCGTGGCCTCGGCGATGCCGCCCACCGCGCCCTTCCAGCCAGCATGGGCGGCGCCGATCACACGGGCCTCGGGATCCGCGAAGAGGATGGGCGTGCAATCGGCAGTGAGGATGCCAAGGGCGAGGCCCTGGACACGGGTCACCATGGCATCGGCCTCCGGCCGTTCGTCGGAGGGCGAAGGCTGGCGGGTTACCTCCAGTACTCTAGCGGAGTGGACCTGCTTCACGGTCACCAGTTGGTCGGCCGAAAAACCGAGCAGGCCCGCGATCTGCTCTCGGTTGCGGGCGACATGCTCGGGCTTGTCGCCGGCCGATTGGCTGACGTTGAGGGAGGCGAAGTCGCCGGTGGACCAGCCGCCGCGCCGGCCGAAGAAGCCGTGGCGCACACCGGTGAGCCGCTCGAGCGCACGACTCGCCTCGAACGGAACACTCATTCAGGAAAACCGAGGGCTGCGATGTCGCCCGTATGCGCGCAGAACACTTTGAACAACTCACCCATCTCCTCGGGCGCGGTGAGACGCCTGAGCGCCGCGCCGATCTCATCCATGCGGTCGGGGTTGGTGCGGGCGAGGGCCGTGGCGCGCTCGACGATGCCGAGGGCGCCGAGGAAGTCGCGCTGGGTGGAGAGCCTTTCGACCTTGAGCCCGAGGTCGCGGGCAACCTTACCCAGTGCGCCGAAATCGACATGTGCGCTGAGGTCGGCTTCCCCGGGAGCCTCCAGCGGATCGACAAAGCTGTGCCGATATATGGCCTGCAGCGTCTCGCCAGTGCGCGTTTCGGCATAGCCGTAATCGATGGCCAGCAGGGCGCCGCGCTGGTCGCGGATGCGGGTGCCGAGTTTCTGCATAACGTCGGCAGCGGCGAGGTTCACTTCATAGACCTCGCCCGGCCGGGCGGCGGCGAGCTCGGCCGGCATGGCACTGTCCGGTATGGGAGTGGGCGACAGTCCGAAGGTTCGCTTGCCGTCGCGCAGGCCGACCTGACGCTCGTGCCACCCTTCCTTGCCCTTGACGAACTGGCGGATCGGCAGGGCATCGAAGAACTCGTTGGCGACGACGAACAACGGGTCTTCGGCGACCGCATCGATCTCGGAGGCCCAGTAGGGATTGTATTGGCCGAGGCGTTCGGCCTGCTGCGCCTTGAGCGCTGGGTTGGTCTCGAACAGCTGCAGGTGGCAGGCATCGAGAAAGCCCTCGGCGCGACCGGCAACGCGCAACGCGTCCTGCATCAGCGTGCCGCGACCGGGGCCGAGCTCCAGCAGGGTGAAGCTGGGCGGCTCATCCATCTGCTGCCACAGGTTGACGATGAAGAAACCGATCAGCTCGCCGAACATCTGGCTGATCTCGGGCGCGGTGATGAAGTCACCGCCCGCGCCGAGCGGGTCCTTGCCGGTATAGTAACCGGAGCGCGGATGGGTGAGCGCGAGGCCCATGTAGGTGGCGATCGACATCGGCCCGTGCTGGGTCAGCTGCAGGTCGATGAGTTCGCCAAGGGTGTGATCGTCAGCCATTTTGCTGCCTCATCGCATAGAGGACGAGGACGATGCCAGCGACCAGGATCGGCAGGCTCAATACCATGCCCATGGTCAGCCAGCCGCCGAAGAGATACCCGAGCTGGGGGTCGGGTACACGGAAGAACTCGACGGAGATGCGCGACAGCGCATAGCCAATGCCGAAGATGCCGGCGACGAGGCCCGGCCGCTTCAGGGCGCCAAGGTGGTTCGTTGCGATACGGATGACGATGAATAGCAGAAGGCCTTCCAGCAGGGCCTCGTAGAGCTGGCTCGGATGCCGCGGCAGTTGCTCGGGATCGGTGGGGAACACCACGCCCCAAGGCAGGTCCGTGGGGGCCCCGTAGAGTTCACCGTTGATGAAGTTGGCCAGGCGGCCAAGGAAGAGGCCGATCGTGCCGATGGCTCCGAGGAGGTCCAGGCCCGAGAGGATGTTTCCGCCTTTGTGCCGCACGAACAACCCCATCGCGATCATGATGCCGACGAGTCCGCCGTGGAAGCTCATGCCGCCATCCCACAGCGCCAGGATCTCGGCGGGATTGGCCGCGTAGTAGGGCAGGTTGTAGAACAGCACGTAGCCCAGCCGACCGCCGAGCACGATGCCAACGACAGCCCAGAAGGCGAAGTCCCAGATGGCGGCCGGTCGGAAGGGTGGGTGGGTGTCCTTCCAGAGCCCGTGACGGCGGAGGAGGGTGGTCGCATAGGCAGCGCCGCCAAGGACTCCGACGAGGTAGGCGAGCGCATACCAGCGGACCACGAACGGGCCGATGGCGAAGGCGACGGGATCGATGCTTGGGAAGGGCACTCTCGGCTCCGTGTGGGGCTGATGAGACCTTTTAGCCTCCGGCGGGCTCTGGTCAAGGCGCGCCGAGCCGCCTAAATAGCTCGGTGCAACGCGTTGAGAGGACATGCTTGATGAGCCAGGGCAGCAAGCTATTCGACGAGCTGGGCAAGCTCATGAACAATGCCGCGGGCGTGGCGGATGGCGTGCGCCGCGAAATCGAGACCGTCGTGAAATCGCAGCTTGAGCGGCTCGTTGCGGACATGAACCTCGTCAGGCGCGAGGACTATGACGCCCTGCGGGAACTGGTGCAGGCACAGAGCGCCGAGCTCAAGGCATTGAAGGCCGAAGTCGAGACGCTGAAGTCGAAAGGCTGACCGGCTGTGCGGCTCGCGGTCCTTTCCGACGTGCATGGCAACCTGCACGCGCTGGATGCCGTCCTCGATGACATAGCGCGCCAGAACGTCGATGGGATCGTGGCGCTGGGCGACTTCCTGAGCGGGCCATGCGATCCGCTGGGCGTTGCGGACAGGTTCATCGAACTGGACATCCCGTCCGTGCGCGGCAACCACGACCGCTATATCGTCGATGGACGTGAAAACGACTGGCACATCGATGCGCTGGTGCGCGGGCTGATGGACGGACGGCAGCGTGCCTGGCTCGCCTCGGTGCCGGCCACGCTCGTACACCACGGCGACGTCTTGCTCTGCCACGGCACCCCGCGCGACGACAATGCCTCGTTCATGGACCACATGGTGGGGACGATCGCGGCGTTGCAGGCGCGCGAGCATATCGAGGCGGAGGCCGCGGGGTTCGACCACGCGGTGCTGCTGTGCGGCCATACGCACGTGCCGCGCAGCCTCAGGCTCGGTGACGGGCGCCTTGTGGTGAACCCCGGCAGCGTCGGACTGCCCTTCGAGATCGGTTCGCCCGATGCGCGCTATGGCATCATCGAGCAGCGGCGCGCCGGCTGGAACACGGAACTTCACGCCATCGCCTATGATCACGTGGCCGCCGCCAAGCTGGCGCTCGACAAGGGCTTTCCGGCGTGGGCGGAAGCATTGACCTGGGGGTGGGCAAGCCCGCGGGGACTGTAGCCGTCCCGCCGCCGCACTTGCCGGAGAGGGGTAACAGCATGAGAATCGCGGTGATTTCGGACGTCCACGGCAACCGGCTGGCCCTCGAGGCGGTGGAGGCCGACATCGCCATGGTTGGCGTCGACGCCACGGTGAACCTGGGCGACCTCTTCGCCGGTCCGCTCGATCCCGTCGGTACGGCGGACCTGTTGATCGAACGGAACTATCCCACCGTCATCGGCAATCATGATCGCTACATCGGGCAGGGGCTGCCCAAGTCGAGGGAGCCGGTCGACAGCTTCGTCGGCGAACGGCTGAAGCCGGTACATCTCGAGTATCTCCGCAGCCTGCCGGCGGTACGCGACATTGAAGGCGAGGTGTTCCTTTGCCATGGCACGCCGAAGAGTGACGAAGAGCCGTGGCTAGACGCCTGGTGGAACGGCCGGACCTTCACCATGCCGGGCGAGGCGGAGGTGACCGCGAGGGCGGCGGACGCCGACTTCCCAGTGCTGCTGTGTGGACACACGCACGTGTCCAGGATCGTGCGGCTGCGCGACGGGCGCCTGGTGGTCAATCCTGGGTCGGTCGGGCTGCAGTTCAACTACGGCGCCCCCGATGCGCGCTATGCGGTGTTGGAGCGGCGGGGCAGCAAATGGTCGGCCAGCATACGCGCGGTGCCCTACGATTTCGAGGCGGCTGCCCAGCAGGCCATCGCCAACGGTTTTGCGCACTGGGCCGACAATATCCGCACTGGTTGGCCGTCGGCCGTTGGGCTGTTCTGATGCAGGCCGCCGACGGGTGGGATCGTGGGTCATGAACGCATCATGGCCCGGCCCGCGCGGATCATAGCCCGAGCCGAGGCCTGGCTGCTGTGCCGAAATCGTTCAACCAGTCTGGGGACAGACTCGGCTCCTTAACACCCTGTTAACCCTCCGGGCCGGATCATCCACAGAAGAAAGCCTTGGATGGCTCTGGCAGTGCAATCCCCGGAATCGGGGGCGAAGTGTAGCGTGTCTGCCATAGGACGATTCGTAGGCTATCCCGCGTCGAGTTCTTTGAAAGTACCCGCGTAGACCGGTTCGCCGGTCAAGCCCTAACGTTTCGCCTAATGGGACGCTCCGCCAATGGCACACCTTCTGGAACTTGAACCGGATCGCACCGTGCATCCGGTCGACATCATCGAGCACATCGCGTCGATTCACGACTGGAACTTCGAACGTCAGGATGCCGACGAGATCTCTATTTCAGTGCGTGGCAACTGGGCGGACTACCACGTCTCGTTCAACTGGATGGAAGATCTCGAGTCGCTGCATATCGCGGCCGCGTTCGACTTGAAGGTCCCCGACATGCGTCGGGCCGAGGTCAAGCAACTCATTTCGCTGATCAACGAGCAACTCTGGATCGGCCACTTCGACATGTGGAAGCACGAGGGCGTCATCCTCTTCCGCAACTCGCACCTCCTGACCGGTGGCGCAGAGGTCAGCCCGCAGCAGTGTGAGGCGCTGCTGCGTTCGGCCACGGACAGCTGCGATCTCTACTACCAGGCCTTCCAGTTCGTGATATGGGCTGGCAAGAGCGCGGCCGACGCGCTCAGCGAGGTCATGTTCGAAACGGTAGGCGAAGCTTGAATCTATCCGATATCGGCCCCGCCGTCCTGGTCGGGGCCGGCAAGATGGGCTTGGCGCTGGCGCGCGGCTGGATCGCGGGCGGTTTGCCTGCGGACCGCCTGGTCCTTGTCGATCCCAATCCATCGGAAGCAGCCGCCACATTTGCGGTCGAGCACGGCGTCCGGCTGTTGCCGGACCCGTCCGGTGTGCTGACCCACGTGCTGGTGCTCGCGGTCAAGCCGCAGATAATCTACGACGTGATGGCCCAGATCCAGCCGGTGGTGGGCAGCTATACGCTGGTGCTCTCGATAGCCGCCGGCATTCCGCTCGCCGGGCTCAGCGAAGGACTGCAGACCGAGCGCGTGGTGCGTGCGATGCCCAACACTCCGGCGCAGGTCGGCCGCGGCGTCAGTGGAGTTGTTGCGCTCAACATCACGGGTGAGGATCGCGAGGTCGCCGACGCGCTGCTGGGGGCCGCAGGGCAGGTTGCCTGGTTCGACGACGAGGCGAAGATCGACGCAGTCACGGCCGTCTCGGGCTCCGGTCCAGCCTATGTGTTCTACATGGTGGAGGCGCTGGCCGCCGCCGCGCGGCAGCAGGGGCTTGACGAGGAGCAGGCGATGCAGCTCGCCCGCGCCACCGTCACCGGCGCCGCGGCCCTGATGGATGCGGACCCCACCCCGGCCTCGACGCTGCGCGAGAACGTCACCTCGCCTAACGGTACGACCTTCGCCGCGCTGCAGGTGTTGATGGCAGAGGATGGGTTGACCCCGTTGATGCAGAGGGCGGTCGACGCGGCACGTCGCCGCTCGGAAGAACTCGGGCGGGCCTGATGGCCGATATCAGTTACGCCGATTTCGAGAAAGTCGACATCCGAACCGGTACGATAATCGAGGCGCGGCCGTTCCCCGAGGCTCGCAAGCCGGCCTATGTGCTGATGATCGATTTCGGCGCCGAGATCGGGATCAGGAAAAGTTCGGCGCAGATCACCGTGCACTACACGCCGGAGACGTTGGTCGGAAGGCAGGTGCTGGCGGTGGTCAACTTTCCGCCGCGCCAGATCGGGCCCTTACGCAGCGAGGTGCTGACGCTGGGGTTCGAGGATGCCGACGGTGCCATAGTGCTGGCCGGGACGGGGCAGCCGGTGCCCAACGGCCGGAAGCTGATCTGACTAAAGGCCGTCGGTCAGCCTCAGGCGGTCGAGCAGGCCGCGATCCTCAGGTTCCACCATGCCGACGAAGAACTTCAGTACGGTGCGCTTCCCCTCCGGAGGCAGGGCGGCGATGGCGGCCTCGATGCGGCTGGTCTGGGTGGCGGAGAGAACGTCGAACAGGTCGCGGCCCTTCTGCGTGGCGTAGAGCAGGCGCTGGCGGCGATCGGTCTCGCCGGTCTTCTGTTCAATATATCCGTTGTCGACCAGCTGTCGCAGCACGCGGGCAAGACTCTGCTTGGTGATCTTGAGGATATCGAGCAGGTCGGCTACCGGCATTCCCGGCCTGAGGTTCGCAAAAAAGAGCACGCGGTGATGAGCGCGACCGAAACCCTGTCGTTCAAGCAGCGCATCAGCATCGCCGACGAAGTCCCGGTAGGCGAAAAAGAACAGCCCCATTACATCGAGAGGCATGGACCTGATTGTTGACGACGGCGAACTTATGTCAGCTTTGTTGACATTTATTTGGCCAGGTGCCATCATCCCCTCATTGCGAAAGCCAATGTTGCCTTATCCCAACTCCGTTCCGGTTTGCCAAGGGCACGCCTGTGGGGCAGGATCGACAACAAGCACGGCGGTCTGTCTGGCCGCAGACGAATTGAGTGGGAGAGATCAATGGCAATTCCGATGGACCAGCGCGACGGCTGGATCTGGTTCGACGGGCAACTGGTTCCGTGGAAAGAAGCGAAAATCCACGTGCTGACGCATGGCCTGCACTACGCGAGCTCGGTCTTCGAGGGAGAACGCGCGTACGGCGGCGAGATTTTCAAGTCGCGCCAGCATACCGAGCGGCTGATCCAGTCGGGCAAGACGCTCGATTTCACCATTCCGTATTCCGCTGACGAGATCGAGGCTGCCAAGCGGCAGGTGCTCGACAAGAACGGGCTAGTCGATGCCTATGTTCGGCCCGTCGCGTGGCGCGGCTCTGAAGAGCTGTCAGTCCCCGGCCGCAACAATACGGTACACCTCGCCATCGCGGCCTGGGTGTGGCCGAGCTACTTCTCGGTGGAGGAGAAGCTCAAGGGCATTCGCCTTGAATGGAGTCGCTGGAAGCGCCCGAGCCCCGAGACGATTCCATCCTCGGCCAAGGCCGCCGGTCTCTACATGATCTGTACCCTGTCGAAGGACGCGGCCATGGCCAATGGCTATGCGGACGCGCTGATGCTGGACTATCGCGGCTACGTTGCCGAGGCGACCGGCGCGAATGTGTTCTTCATCAAGGGTGACGAGGTCCACACGCCGACCCCGGATTGTTTCCTCAACGGCATTACCCGGCAGACGGCGATCGAGTTGGCCAAGCAGAACGGCTACAAGGTAGTCGAGCGCCATATCCTGCCCGAGGAACTGTCGAACTTCGACGAGTGCTTCCTTACCGGCACCGCGGCGGAAGTGACTCCGGTGTCCGAGATCGGGCAGTACAGGTTCCAGCCGGGCAAGGGCTGCACCACGCTGATCAATGCCTATACCGAGGCGGTGACCCCCAAGAAGGTCGCAGCTGAATAGGTCTCGCACTTAACGGTAAAGTTGTTGAACCCCGTCCACGTGGCGGGGTTCTTGCATTTTCAGCAGGAGGTACGACGATGGCGCGTGTCTTTGTTACCGGATCGGCTGACGGGTTGGGCCTGATGGCTGCCCGGCTGCTCGTCGAGCAGGGGCACCGGGTCGTCGTGCACGGGAGGAATGCACAGCGCGCTGCCGAGGCGCAACGCCGAAGCGGTGCCCAGGATGCCGTCCATGGCGACCTCGCGAGCATCGCCCAGACGCTCGAACTCGCAGGTCAGGTGAATGCTGTCGCCCGCATGGACGCGGTCATCCACAATGCTGGCGTGGGATATCGCGAAGGGGAGCGCGGCAACACCGAAGATGGGCTACCGCTCGTCTTTGCAGTGAACACGGTTTCGACCTACCTGTTGACCTGCCTGATCGAACGGCCAGCGCGGCTAGTCTATCTCAGTTCCGGGATGCACTACGGCGCTCGTCTGAACATCGAGGACATCGCCTGGAACCACCGAACCTGGAGCGGTTCGCAGGCCTATGCCGAGACCAAGCTGCACGACGCCATGTTGGCGTTCGCCGCCGCCCGGCGGTGGCCGCACGTGCTGTCCAATGCAGTGGATCCGGGCTGGGTGCCGACCAGGATGGGCGGTGGGGGCGCGCCGGACGATCTCGATCAGGGCCACCGGACGCAGGTATGGCTGGCGACCAGCGCCGATCCGGACGCGAGGGTGAGTGGCAGGCTGTTTCGACATGAGCGGCAACGGGAGGCAAACCCGGTGGCCCGCGATGTAGCGCAGCAGGAGAGGTTGCTCGAGGCGCTGGCGCGGATTTCGGGTGTTACCTTTCCCGACTAGCGTTGCCGCGCTGCGGCGCGCCGTTGGTGCAGCACGCGGCCATCAGCTGCGACGAGGATCGAGCCGAAAAGGTCGTTATCCGTTTCCCGGGCGGCCTCCGGCAACTCTACTGCTCCGGTCCGAGGTCGGTCTCGCTGATCACTTTGGTGCCCTTCCCCAGTCGCGCCCGTCGGGTTAGACGGCCGGGCCCTTGAGCTCGAGCTTGTTGCCCCATGGGTCGTGCACGTAGAACGAGTTGCCCATGCCGCGGGCCCCGCCGTGCATGGCTTCGCGCTCGATGGTGACGCCGTGAAGATCTAGGTGGTCGCCCAAAAATTAATAAAAAAAGGGGCTCAGCGCGATGCAGACATGGTCGACGTTGCGGCCGCCCATGACCGGTGGAATGGCCGAGGCGGCGCCGGGTTGGGTGATGTCCCACAGCACGATCAGCGCGGCGCCGCACCAGACCTGCTCCATCCCGAGCGTCGGGTAGGAATAGCCGGGCCGGCAACCGAGCACGTCGGCGTACCACTTCGTCGCCCGCGCGAGATCGTCGACAAGGAAGACGATGTGGTCGATGCCGACAAGGGAGAAGGGCGGGCGGGCCTCGGTCACGTCCTGCTCCATCTTTGCCGTGCGTGGTCGTCCTCGGTCCTTGCGTCCACCCAGCGGTCGCCGGCGGGTGTCGCCTCCTTTTTCCAGAAGGGCGCGTCGGTCTTGAGATAGTCCATGAGGAACGAGGCGCCATCGAATGCGGCCTGCCGGTGCGGAGCCAGCGTCATCACCTGGACGATCGGCTCGTTCGCGGCGAGCGGGCCGTAGCGGTGGATGACGCTAGCACGCAGCAGACCGAAGCGAGCCACGGCCTCGGCGACGGCCCTGTCGATCTGGGCTTGCGCAAGCTCCGCGTAGACCTCGAGCGTGAGCGTCGAGACCGGATCGTCAGGACGTGAGCGAACGAGGCCGGTGAAGGTGACCGCGGCGCCGGCGCCGGCGCTCTGTTGCAGGAAGGCATTGGTTTCGGCGCCGGGATCGAACGGCGCTTCCTGCAGCCGAACCGACATGGCTCAGCCGCCGGTCATCGGCGGGAACAAGGCGACCACCCTGGCGCTACCGATGGGCGTGCTGTGCGGGACGATCTGGGTGTCGAGCGCCGCCTTGATCAGCTGCGGTTTCTGCATGGCGAGTTCGGCGGCTTCGTCGCGGGTCCTCAACCACTGGATGAGGTCGCCCACCGTCACAACCTCGGCCGGCAGGTCGACATCCTCCTCACCCCGGTTGAGGCGTTCGCGCAGCCAGGCGAAGTATCGAATCTTCATATCTCGGGCCCCGAAAGGTGCGGCCAGGTGGAGCGCAGGTATTCCCATCCGGTCCAGACGGTGAGCGCGGCGGCGATCCACAGAACCAGGTGGGCGACGAACACAAGGCCGATCAGCATCGGCGCCGCCATGATCAGGGCCAGCGCGACGAGCTGCGCCGTCGTCTTCCACTTGGCGAGGAACGTGACGGGAACGTCGATCGAGCGGTTGCCGAGATACTCGCGCAGCCCGGAAACGAAGATTTCTCGCACGAGAATGGCTATGGCAGGGATCAGGTCCCAGCCGGAGAAGTCGCGGGTCCAGGCAAATGTCACGATCAGCGCGCCGACCAGCAGCTTGTCCGCGATCGGGTCGAGCATCTTGCCGAGTGCCGAGTTGAGATTCATGCGGCGGGCGAGAAAGCCGTCGAGCCAGTCGGTGATGGCGGCCGCTATGTAGAGCAGCAGCCCCAGCCAGCGCAGCCAGTCCAGGCCCGGATAGGATCCCCACGCGACAAACAGGCAGATTACCGGGATCGCAATGATCCGCGCCATGGTCAGCTGGTTGGGAAGGCTCGTCAATTGCTGCGGAACTTGCATGGCCGGAGAAGACGCCATCGGCATGTCGCGGTCAAGGCGGCGATTGGGCCGATGTGCCGCAGGGTTTAGGGAGCGTTGCCGGCAGCTGCCGCAGGGGTCATCCCCGCTTTCGCGGGGATGACGATTTCGGTCTTAGGCCACCAGCTGGCCGGTAACGCGCCGGCGCTGTTCCACGGCGTCGGCCAGCTTCTCGAGCGCGGCGACCGTAGTGTCCCAGTCGATGCAGCCGTCGGTGATCGACTGGCCGTAGACAAGGTCCTTGCCGGGGATGAGGTCCTGGCGACCGGCGAGGAGGTTGGATTCGACCATCACGCCGATGATGCGCTTGTCGCCGGCAGCGACCTGGCTACCAACTTCGCCGAGGACCAGCGGCTGGTTCTCGGGCTTCTTGGACGAGTTGGCGTGGCTGGCGTCGATCATGATCGCGGCGCGGATGCCGGACTTCTCCGACTCGGCCGCTGCGGCAGCGACGCTGTCGGCGTCGAAGTTGGTCGCCTTGCCGCCGCGCAGGATGATGTGACAGTCGTCGTTGCCGGTCGTCGCCGCGATGGCCGAGCGGCCGGACTTGGTGACGGCGAGGAAATGGTGCGGTTGGCTGGCGGACTTTACCGCGTCGAGGGCAATGCGGACATTACCGTCGGTGCCGTTCTTGAATCCGACCGGACAGCTCAGCCCCGAGGCGAGCTCCCGATGCACCTGGCTCTCGGTGGTGCGCGCCCCGATCGCGCCCCAGGATACGAGGTCGGCGAAATACTGCGGCGTGGTCATGTCGAGGAACTCGGAGCCGGCAGGCAGACCGAGGTTGTTGATCTCGAGCAGCAACGAGCGGGCGAGGCGCAGGCCGTTGTCGATGTCGAAGCTGCCGTCGAGGTTCGGATCGTTGATGAGGCCCTTCCAGCCGACAGTGGTCCGGGGCTTCTCGAAATAGACGCGCATCACGATCTCGAGGCTGCCGGCAAGGTGCTCGCGGACCGGGGCGAGGCGGCGGGCGTATTCCAGTGCGGCCTGCGGATCGTGGATGGAGCAGGGGCCTACCACCACGGCGAGGCGGTCGTCATGGCCGTGCAGGATGTTGTGAAGCGCGTGGCGCGCGCTGATCACGGTACGGGTGGCGGCGTCGGTGCGCGGGAACTCGCGGATTACCTCCTCCGGGGTTCGGAGTTCGCGGATTTCCCTGATGCGCAGGTCGTCGGTGGATTTCTGCATTTTGTCGTCGGCTCCTCGAGGGATCTTGCGGGCGCTGGCGACAAAAAAGCCGCCAGAAGCTGGCGGCTGGTCGGGAATTTCTCGTTCGGTCTCTAGATCAAACGCATCCCTCCGGCTGCCAGCGGCTTCCGTTGCTAAAGTACCAATAGAAGTAGGCGGCGCGGAGGTTCATGGCCGGGTTTGTAACTCAGGCTGGGTCGGTTGTCACGGGGGCAGGTTCATCCATTGGTCGCAGGATCGCTCCATTGCGCTCTCCGTCCCGGCCGGCGGCGAGCTTGATGGCCTCGAGTACTCGTCGCGCCGAATGCAGGTCGCCCTCCGGGATGTCGCGGAAGATTTCGAGCCGGAGCGACTGGATGTCCTCGTTGACCTCGGCGACGATGCTGCGGCCGCGCGGCGTGAGCGATATGGAGTTGGCGCGGCGGTCGTTCGGGTCGGGCTTGCGCGTGACGAGTCTGGAGGCCTCGAGCTCGTCGATCAGGCGGACGAGGGAGGCGCCCTCGATGCCTACTGCATCGGCCAGCGCGTTCTGGCGTACGTTCTCGCCTAGCCGGTCGATCCAGATCAGCGGTGCGGAAGCGGCTTCAGATACGCCGTGGCGGGCGGCGGCATGCCGCGCCAGCTTGCGCCAAAGCCTGCCCGCGAGCAGCAGGTCGCGCGTGATGTCGCGCATGAGAAATGCGAGATCGCTCGTCGTCACGATAGTTCCCCCAAACGGCTGTCCGGCTTCGTGATCGTCGGTATTCCGGCGATGGTCCAGTTCCAGCACTTCGAACAACCACAACGGAAGACAATGGGCAACACCGCCCTTGGCATTGGGAACTCCAGCAGCGGTCACGGTGTCGCTCGCCGGTTGACGACAAGTGCCCGAGGGCCCAAAACCGACGCGGTGACCAAGTCCATGAAGAAATACGAGAATCGCGCGGCGCTGCCATTGGTGGCGCCGTTCGTTGTCGTCTATGGAGCGCTGTTCCTCTACCCGACACTGCAGATGCTGGCGATGAGCTTCACCAACGGCCAGCTCATCGTTGCTGGGGACTTCGTCGGGGTTGACAATTACCTGAAGCTCTTCCGCGACTGGCGCTTCAGCAACGCTGTGCGCAATACGGCGTATTTCGTCGCGATGACGGTGGTGCCGGGAACCCTTCTTGGGCTCGGCTTCGCCATGCTGGTCGTGCGGCTTGGACGTTTCTGGCAAGGATCGGTGCTGACGGCCTTCTTCCTGCCCTATGTCCTGCCGGTGACGACGGTGACGTCGATCTGGACCTGGTTCGCATACGGTCCGGCGCAGATCGTCCTGCCCGACCACGTGCTGGCCATCCCGGCGCTGGTCCTGCCGCTCGCGGCGGTGATCACGGTGTGGTGGACGGTGGGCTTCAACGTCTTGCTGTTCATGGCGGGGCTGAAGAACATCCCGCCCGAACTGTATGAGGCGGCAAGGCTCGACGGCGCAGGGCGGTGGGCCCAGTTCCGATACATCACCTGGCCGCTGACCTGGCCGGTTACCGCGCTGGTGCTGACCATCCAGCTGATCACCCAGATCAAGGTGTTCGACCAGGTCTACCTGCTGGCACAGGGCGGACGGGTCGATGCCTCGATGGTCCTGGTGCAGTACATCTATACGCTCGCCTTTCAGCGCAACCAGGGCGGTTATGCGGCGACGGTGGCTGTTGCCCTCTTCCTTATCGTGGGGGTGCTGTCGGTCTTGCAGTTCCAGCTGTTGAGGGCGCGGCGATGATCCGCCGCCTCAACGCGGCCGCACTGGCGTTCGCGCTGCTGACGCTCGTCGCCAGCGTCGCCTGGGCCTATCCGCTGCTCTGGGCGGTCCTGACCACGGTAGTGCCGCGCCGGGCTGGAGGGTCGGTATTTGACGGGTTCGCGACCTATGCCAACGCTCTGATCAATACGCCGATCGGGCTCTGGTACCTCAACTCGCTGATCACCTCGGGCACCGTGACGCTGGTGGTGCTCGGCATCAGTGCGGCAGCGGGTTATGCCATCTCGCAACTGCGCTTCCAGGGGCGCAAGCTCCTCTGGGGCATCATCCTCGCCAGCTTCATGATCCCGGTGCAGGCCCTGATGGTGAACCACTTCATGCTGATGAACAGCTTCAGGCTGATCAACACGCTGGCCGGAGTGATCCTGCCGCAGCTGATCGCTCCGGTGGCGGTCATCGTCTACAAGCAGTTCTTCGACAGCGTGCCCCGGGAACTGAGCGAGGCTGCACGTGTCGACGGCGCTGGCCACGTCCGGATCCTGTGGAGCATCTATCTGCCGGCCAACTGGGGCGTCACCGCCGCACTCGCGATCATCGTCTTCATCGGGGCATGGAACGCCTTCCTGTGGCCCTTCCTCGCGGTCTCGCGGGAGCCGCTGATGAACATCACCGTCGCCGTCGGCCAGATCGAGCAGTACGCCGGCGTCAGCGGCCTCGCTGCTGCCCTGCTGGCGGGACTGCCCGTCGCGCTCGTCTACCTGGTGTTCCAGCGCAAGGTGACGGGTGCCATCATGCTCTCCGCCGGCATCAAGGGCTAACGGCGGGCCGACAGCGGGTAGCCGACGAACCCGGTGCGAACGGGACGTCAGGGTAAACGGAAACTTAATCGCGGTTAATCTGGCTTGCGCCGCGCGCATAGCTAGCGTGCGAAATACACTACTAGTTGGGTAGGGTTGTCGGTCCTATATGCAAGTCACCAAACGAAGGGGACAAAAATGAACATTCGCCAGAAGCTTTCGCAGATCGCCGCCTACAACCGCACCGTCCGGGAACTGTCGCAGCTGAGCAATACCCAGCTCCGTGACCTCGGCATCACTCGCGAGGACATCAAGTCGGTCGCGCGTACTGCGGTCAACTAAGCAGACAATCGCGACGATGTGTTGAACGAAGGCGCCCACCGGGCGCCTTTTGTTTTGCGCGACTGTCGGGAGCAGGCGCTGCAGAGGGACGCTAGCTACCGTTGAAGTGATCATAGATCTGCTGTGCCAAGGCGGACGATACGCCCGGAACCGACTGAAGGTCGGCGAGGGCTGCGCGGCTGACGGCCTTGGCCGATCCAAAGCGCTGTAGGAGGGCGCGCTTCCTTGTCGGCCCGATGCCTTCGATCTCGTCGAGCGGGTTCTTGACGGCGTCCTTCTTTCGCCGGGCGCGGTGCGTGCCGATGGCAAAACGGTGGGCTTCGTCGCGCAGGCGCTGGACGTAGTAAAGCACTGGGTCGCGGTGAGGCAGCATGAAGGGCTCGCGCCCTTCCATGTGGAACTTCTCGCGTCCGGCGTCGCGTTCCTCTCCCTTGGCGATGCCGATGAAGGTCACCTCGCGCGGCAGGTTCAGCTTGGCGATGACCTCGCGCACCGCGTTGAGCTGTCCGGCGCCACCATCAATGAACACCACGTCCGGCCAGTCGGGCATGCCTTCCTCGTCGTCAGTCACCGGGTCGCTCTCGTTGGCGAGCCGGGTGAAGCGGCGGGTCAGCACCTCGCGCATCATGCCGAAGTCGTCGCCGGGTGTGATGTCGGTCGAGCGGATGTTGTAGGTCCGGTAGTGCTTCTTGCTGAGCCCTTCCTCGCCGGCGACGATCATGGCGCCGACGGCATTGGTGCCGGAGATGTGCGAGTTGTCGTAGACCTCGATGCGGCGCGGCGGCTCATCAAGGCCGAACATGGTCGCGACGCCCTCGAGCAATGCCTTCTGGGTCTTGCCTTCGGCAAGCTGGCGGCCGAGGGCCTCGCGGGCGTTGTTGAGCGCGTGCTGGACGAGGTCCTTCTTCTCGCCCCGCTGCGGCGTCTGGATCGACACCTTGCGCCCGGCCTTGGCGGAGAGCGCCTCCTCCATCAGTTCGCGCTCGCTCAGCTCGTGCGAGAGCAGGATCTGGCGGGGCGGCACGCGATCCTCGTAGAACTGCCCGATGAAGGCCTCGAGCACCTCGACGTCGGACAGCGAGGCGTCGGCTCGCGGGCGGAAGGCGTGGTTGCCCCAGTTCTGGTAGGCCCGGAAGAAGAACACCTGCACGCAGAACTGGCCTGCCTCGTGACTGATGGCGAAGACGTCCGCCTCCTCCACGGTCTTGGCGGCGACGTCACCCTGTGACTGCACGAGGGCGAGCGCACTGATGCGATCGCGGAGCAGCGCAGCGCGCTCGAAGTCGAGCGACTCGGCCGCCTTGTTCATGTCCTCGACCAGGTGATCCTGAACCACCTTCGACTTGCCGGAGAGGAACTGGCGGGCCTCCCCGACGAGTTCGTTGTAGTCACCAATCGAGATCTCGCCGGTGCATGGCGCGGAACAGCGCTTGATCTGGTGCAGCATGCAAGGGCGGGTGCGCGCACGGTAGAAGCTATCCGAGCAGGTGCGGAGGAGGAACGCGCGCTGCAGCGCGGTGATGGTTCGCTTGACCGCGATGGCAGAGGCGAAGGGGCCGAAATAATGGCCCGGCGTGCGCCGCGTGCCCCGGTGTTTCCTGAGTTCGGCCGCCTCGTGCTCGGTAGCGATGAGGATGTAGGGGAAGCTCTTGTCGTCGCGCAGCAGCACGTTGAAGCGCGGTTTCAGGCGCTTGATGAGGTTGGCCTCGAGCAGCAGGGCTTCCGCCTCGGTCTCGGTGCGCACGAACTCCATGTTGCGGGTGGCCTCGATCATCCGGCGGATTCGGATGTCGAGCCCCTCGGGGCGGGTGTAGTTGGTGACGCGCGCCTTGAGGTTGCGCGCCTTGCCGACATAGACCACTTCGCCTGCGGCATCGAACATGCGGTAGACGCCGGGAGCCGAGGGCAGGGTCTTCACGAAGCCGCGGATGATGTCCGCGCCGTGAACCGGAGTGTCGGTCATCTGCGCCTCGGCGTCGGGCCGCGCCGTTCGGGCCATTCGATGTGCTCGCCCCCGTCGAGCGCGATCATCTGGCCGGTCATCGCCGGCAGTCCCAGGATGGCGAGGATGCCACCGGCGATCCCCTCGGCATCGGCAGACATACCGAGCGGCAGCTCGGTGAGGCGGCGCGCGTGAGCCTCTGGCGTCACGTGCGGAGGTGGCACGGTTGGCCCCGGCGCGATGGCATTTACCCGGATGCGCGGCGCCAGCGACTGGGCGAGGGTGCGAGTCATCGTCCAGAGCGCCGACTTCGAGAGCGTGTAGCTGAAGTAGGCCGGCGAGAGATCCAGGACACGCTCGTCAACGATATTGATGATGTTGCCGGTGGCGCCTGCTGGCAACTGGACCGCGAAATCACGGGAGAGGAAGGCGGGCGCTTCCACATGCACGGCGAAGTGGGCGTCCCAGAGCGCTTCGTCGAGATCGGCGACGGCGTCGCGCTCGAACAGCGAGGCATTGTTGACGAGGAGGGTCAACGGGCCGAACAGACCGGAGGCAGCAGCAATGAGGCCGGCACGGTCGGTGCGGTTCGCAAGATCGGCGCTCACGGTTTCGGCAAGCCCGCCGGCTGCGCGGATGCCGGACGCCACTTCCTCGGCCCTGCCGGCCGAACTCCGATAGTGGATCACCACGGCCCACCCCTCGGCAGCGAGCCGGCGCGCGATGGCGGCGCCGACCCGATCGGCGGCACCGGTGACGAGGGCTGTCCGGCGGGGGTCGGCCGGCTGGTGTTTTGCTGCGGATGTCATGAGTCGAGCCGGAATGTAGGCGTTTCAGGAACCGGGTTCAATTCGCCGGGCAGTGGGAGGCACCGCCGCCTAAGCACTAATCGAGAATGCCACTATGAAGGGCAGCACTTAAGCGGCATAAGTCGCTCGCCTTTCCGCCGGACCGGTGTCCGGGGGCCTCTTGCTGCAACGAGTCTATCATGAGTGAGCCTGGCGTCGGCCAGTCCCGTCGGCGGGCCGACAACATTGCCCTGGGCATCGGCCTGACGGTGCTGGCAATCGTGATCTTCGGCGTGCAGGACGCCGTCTCCAAGTCCCTGGTGCAAACGCATTCGCCGTACCAGATCGCGATGGTGCGCTTCTGGGCGTTCGCCGCCTTCTCGCTTTGGCTGGTGAGCCGGCAGGCGCCGCTGCGGGAGGCCTTTCGCTCGCGCTATCCCGGGCTGCAGGTGGCTCGCGCGGTACTGCTCGTCATCGACATATGGGCCTTCGCCATGGCGCTGCGGACGGTGCCGCTGGCCGAACTCCAAGCCGTGGTCCTGGTCTATCCCCTGCTGGCGACGCTGATGGCGATCCCGATCCTGGGCGAGAAGGTCGGGGTGTTCCGGCTGCTGGCGGTGGCGGTCGGCTTCTTCGGCGCGCTGGTCATCGTGCGTCCCGGCGGTTTGCCGATCGACGGCGGGGTGCTGTTCGCGATGCTGTCGGCGGTGACGTATGCGCTCTACATCGCGCTGACCCGCAAGGTCTCGGCATTCGACAGCAGCGCGACAAGCATGGTCTACGCAGGCGTGGGCGGACTGGTGCTGACCACCGCGGTCGGCGTCTTCTTCTGGACGCCGTTCGAGGGCGTGGCGCTGTGGCAGATGCTGTTCATGACGGTGAGTTCCACCGCGGCCCACGGGCTGATGACCGTGGCGCTGGCGCGGGCACCGGCAAGTACGCTGCAGCCCTTCAACTACCTTGCGCTGCCATGGGGCATCTTCCTGAGCTACCAGTTCTTCGGGCACCTGATCGATCCGGTGGCGCTGATGGGCGGCGCGGTGATCGTGGGGGCCGGCCTCGTTGTGATGGCGCGCGAGCGGCACCTGAGCCGTGCCGGCCGGCAAACGGGCACTTCGGTAGCCGAAGAGGAGTCGCCGCCGCACTGATCCCGGTCTTGAATCGGGGAGCGACGGGGGACATCTGACTCCGGCGGGCAACAGGGTCCGCGGAACGGGGGTGACGATGGTCGTGCTGCTCGAAGTCCTGCTGGCGCTGGCGCTTATCGGCATCGCGGTCAGCTACTTCTTCCGTGGGCGCCGCGAGGCGGAACGGCAGGAGGTGATCGACCGGCGGGTCGAGGCCTACATGCAGACCATCCGGCGGGAAGGCGACACTTCGGAACTGGCGCAGATGGGCGACCTGGAGCTCAGGGATCTGCTGCTTTCGGGCGCGAGGAACCTGCGTATCCAGGCCGAGCGGCGCTGGTACATCC
>JAEYZJ010000280.1 GCA_023430705.1 Pseudomonadota bacterium
CTCCTTCTCGACCACCGGGGCGAGGGCGTCCATGACGCGGGCGCGGGGGAAGGTGGCGATCACCTCGGTGCCGAACCTGAGCTTGGAGAAGAGGTCGAAGCGGCCCTGGTGCAGCTCGAGGATGCGCTGCACGATCGGCAGGCCGAGCCCGGCGCCCTGTTCGGCGGTCTTCTGGGCGAGGGAGCCCTGGCCGAACGAGCTCAGCACGGTCTCGATCTCGTTCTCGGGAATGCCCGGCCCGTTGTCGCGCACGCTGATCAGCTGGCCGCCGTCGCCCGAGCGCGTCACCATCAGGTGCACCTTGCCCGACTGCGGCGTGAACTTGATGGCGTTCGAGAGCAGGTTGAGCACCACCTGCCGGATGGCGCGCTCGTCGCCCCAGATCTTGGGCAGGTTGGAGCCATAGCTCGAGGTCAGCTCGATGCCCTTGGTCTTGGCGCGGATTTCGACCATGCGCCGGCAGTCATCGGCGATCTCGACCAGCGACACGGCCTCTTCGTTCAGCTCGTACTTGCCCGCCTCGATGCGGCTGAGGTCGAGCAGCTCGTTGATGAGGTTGAGCAGGTGCTGCCCCGACGAGTGGATGTCGCCGGCATATTCCTTGTATTGCGGCACGCCGTGCGGGCCCAGCAGCTCGGACTGCAGCACTTCGGAAAAGCCGATGATGGCGTTGAGCGGCGTGCGCAGTTCATGGCTCATGGTGGCGAGGAACTGCGACTTGGCGATATTGGCCTGCTCGGCATGCCGGCGCGCCTCGTCGCTCATCTCGCGCGCTTCCTCGAGCTCGTTGATCAGTGCGTCCTTTTCGAACTGGTGCTCGATGGTCTCGAGTTCGGAGGCATGGAGCTGACGGGCGAGATAGACAAAGAAGATCTCGCCGCCCACGACGACCGCGGCGAGCGTCCAGTTCAGCGTGCCGCCCGAGAGGATGAGGCTGACCGTCACGGCCGCCGCCGGGGGCAGGGTGCTGGCCAGCGTCGCGGCGGGCAGGGTGCGGGTCAGCATCGCGTTGGCGGCGATGCCGATCAGCACCATGGCGAACATGGCGACGAACACCGGCACGCGCTCGGCCGGCAGCAGGGCGAACAAGGACAGCAGCGACCAGCAGAAGCCGTTCACCGCCTCGGCGGCGACGAAGCTCGCCGTCGCCCGCGCGGCGTTGAACCGGCTCGGGCTCTCGCTCTTGAAGCGCCGGCAGAGCAGCACCACGAAGAGGTTGGCGCAGATCACCAGCGCCGCCCACATGGCCGCCGCCAGCGGCGAGATCCACAGGCTCGCCAGCAGCGCGAGGATCAGCACCACGGCCGGCACCGCGAGCAGGCCGCTCAGCCGCGAGCTGGCATATTCGTCGATGAGTTCGAAATCGTAGGAGGCGCGCGTGCCCGAACTGGAGGTCAGCCGCTGGCGGGCGTCGTCGACGGTACGAGCCGATGTGCGTGGGTAGCCCCGCCCCGTTTGGGCGCGCACGTCTTTGCCGTGCCTGGCGGGCGTGAACGACATCTACTCGCGTACTCGAACTACACAATACGAGCAGGAAACGCGCTCGTTACGCTTGAGCAAGAAACCTACGCATCGCATGGTTAAGGTTGGGTGAAACCGGGGGCGTGCCTTTGTCGAGAAACGGCCGGAAAGCGCGGGCGCCGGTGGTCGAGCCGGCCATGCCGGACTGGGCCAGCGGCCGCCGCAACGGCTGGCCGCGGCGCTTTCGCTCGCGGCGGGCCGCGTGGCCCTGGCTGCTCCTGCTGCTCGGAGGACTCGGCCTTTACGGCGCGCTGCCCGAACAGCCGTTCGAGCCCGGCGCGGGACCGCTCGTCGGCACGGTCGAGCGGGTGACCGACGGCGACACCATCGAGATTGCCGGCCAGCGCGTCCGGCTGGCCGGCCTCGACGCCCCCGAATGGGACCAGGACTGCCGCCGGGCCGACGGTTCGGCCTGGTCCTGCGGCCGGGTCGCGACCGACCGGATGCGCGAGCTGACGCGGGGGCGCGAGCTGTCCTGCACGGCGAGCGGCCGTGACCGCTACGGCCGCCTGCTCGCCACCTGCCGGGCCGGCGGGCTGGATGTCGCCGAGACGCTGGTCGGCGAGGGGCTGGCCGTGGCGTCGGGTCGCTACCGGGCCGCGGAAGCGGCTGCGCGGCGGGCGGCTGCGGGCCTCTGGCAGGGCAGCTTCGACCGTCCCGCCGATTGGCGCTCCGGCGCCGGCCGGACCGGGGCCGAGGCGCCCGGAAATCCGAGCCGTCTCGAACGCGTCCTGGCCTGGCTGTGGGGCCTGTTCGTCAGTTGACAGGCGCAAGAAATTTGCGTTGTATAGGCCACTTCACTCACTCTCTTTGCGTCATTGGGCGAAATTTGCATCCGAGGCGCAATCTGATTTCTCGGGGGCTGCAATAGCTTTGGACAAGATCGATCGCAAGATACTGGCGCTCCTGCAAAAGGATGCGACCACTCCTGTTGCCGAAATCGGCCGCAAGGTCGGCCTCTCGACGACCCCGTGCTGGCGCCGGATCCAGAAGATGGAGGAGGACGGGATCATCAGGGCGCGCGTCGCCGTGCTCGATCCGGTCAAGATCAACGCCGGCGTCACCGTGTTCGTCTCGATCCGCACCAACGAGCACAATGACGCCTGGATGCGGAAGTTCGCCGCCGTGGTGGACGACTTCAACGAGGTGGTCGAATTCTACCGCATGAGCGGCGAAGTCGATTACCTGCTGCGCGTCGTCGTGCCCGACATCGGCGCCTACGATGCGTTCTACAAGAAGCTCATCAGCAAGATCGCGCTGACCGATGTCAGTTCGTCCTTCGCCATGGGGCAGATCAAGTACACCACGGCGCTGCCGCTGGAGTTCGCGATCGTCTCGGACGACGACAAGTAGGGCGGCGCACGGTCGGCTGCAACGCGGGGCCGGGGCGGCGGCGGGCGGCTGGCCTCCGCTTCGCCCAGTCTCGTCCAGTATGCCCGTCAGATAAGTTCCGGATGTGAGCTTTCCTGCTGAAGCACACAGGCAGCATCGGCGCCTGGGAGACTGCAAAACAACAGGCGGAAACGAAGCGCGGACTGGCATGTGTCTCACGTGTACTTGAGACTGGAAACGACATGGTCGTAGACCAGTAGAATATAAGTGGACGTGTTCTGCAGGATAAATGCCTTAAAGTCTGCTAAGTATAGTTATATAAGCTGCATTTGCAGCATCCTCACGCTCGCGATGTCCTCCGTTTAACCCGCGCTTAACCATCAATCGGGTATGCGACAGGTGCGGCGAACAGCGGGGGAAATCCCCGCGCGGCAACAGGAACGTGGGGAGTCCAGTATGTTTGGCTTGTTCGGCGCTCGCACCAGTGGCGGGCCTTCGGATCATGCCGCGGTGTTGGCCGCGGTGTCGCGGTCCCAGGCGATGATCGAGTTCACCCCCGACGGCACGATCCTGACGGCCAACGCGAACTTCCTCGCTGCCACGGGGTACGAACTGGCCGAGATCGTCGGCCGCCATCACTCCATGTTCGTGTCGCCGGCCGAGACCGGGGGCGACGCCTACCGTGAGTTCTGGCAGCGCCTGGGGCAGGGCGAATACCAGTCCGGCGAATTCCTGCGGCTGGGCAAGGGTGGCCGCGAGATCTGGATCCAGGCCTCCTACAATCCGATCCCGGGGCGGGACGGCAAGCTCGAGCGCGTGGTCAAGTTCGCCACCGACATCTCCACCCGCAAGCAGCAGGCGGCCGACTGGGAGGGGCAGCTTGCCGCCATTTCGCGCTCGCAGGCGGTGATCGAGTTCACGCCCACGGGCGAGGTCCTCACCGCCAACGACAATTTCTGCGCCGCGCTCGGCTACAGCCTCGACGAGATCGTCGGGCGGCACCACGAGATGTTCGTGCCGCGCGACTATGCCAGGATGGCCGAGTACCGCGAGTTCTGGGAGCGGCTGGGCCGCGGCGAGTACGAGGCGGCCGAGTTCCGGCGCATCGGCAAGGGCGGGCGCGAGGTCTGGATCCAGGCCACCTACAACCCGATCTTCGACCACGCCGGCCGCACCATCAAGGTGGTCAAGTACGCCACCGACGTCACCGCCCGCCGGCAGGCGGTGGAAGTGCTCGGCAGCAGCCTTGCCCGGCTGGCCGGAGGCGATCTCACGGTGGCGATCGACACCGCCTTCCCGGGCGAGCTCGACCAGTTGCGCACGGCCTTCAACAATACCGCCGCCCAGTTCGGCGCGATCGTCGCGCAGTTGCGCCAGACCTCGCGGGCCCTGCGGCTCGCGACCAGCGAAATCCTCTCGGGCGCCAACGACCTCGCCGAGCGCACCACGCGGCAGGGCGCGACGGTCGAGGAGACTTCGGCCGCCATGGAGCAGCTCTCGACCACGGTCGCCGACAATGCCAAGCGCGCCGAGGTGGCCAATGCCAAGTCGAGCGCGGTGCTCACCGCCGCCGCCCAGGGCGGGCAGGTGATGCGCGAGGCCAACGACGCGATGGAACGCATCTCGAGCTCCTCGGGCAAGATCTCCAACATCATCGGCATGATCGACGACATCGCCTTCCAGACCAACCTCCTGGCGCTCAATGCCTCGGTCGAGGCGGCGCGGGCCGGGGACGCCGGCAAGGGCTTCGCGGTGGTCGCGGTGGAAGTCCGCCGCCTCGCGCAGTCGGCGGCCGGCGCATCGGCCGAAGTGAAGGCGCTGATCGAGCAGTCGGCCAACGAGGTCGGCAGCGGCTCGCGGCTCGTCTCGGCCGCGGCCGACAAGCTCGCGTCGATGCTCGCGGCGGTGGAGGAGAACTCCCAGCTCGTGCGCGGCATTGCCGACGCCACCCAGGAACAGGCCAGCGCCATCGCGCAGTTCGGCACCGCCGTGCGCCAGATCGACGAGATGACGCAGCACAACGCCGCCCTGGTCGAGCAGATCAACGCCTCGATCGAGCAGACCGAAGGGCAGGCGGGCGAACTGGACCGCGTGGTCGACCGCTTCGTCATCGACGCCGGCATGCACGAGGCCGCGCCGCGCGGCTCCGGTCGAGGGCCGGTGCTGGCCACGCGGGGCAATGCCGCCCTCGCGGCCGAGTGGGCCGAACTCTGACCGGCACGCGTCCCCCTTGCGCCGGGGGCGCCCGGCGATGCAGCATCGGCGTCAACCGCTGAGGGGGGAGGACGTCGTGTCTGTCTTCGATCTGTTTCGTCTCGACGGCAAGGTCGCGCTGGTCACCGGTGCGACGCGCGGCATCGGGCTCGCCATCACCGAGGCCCTGACCGATGCCGGGGCGCACGTCATCCTCTCGTCCCGGGTGCCCAGGCCCGAGGTGGTGCAGCGCTTCCGCGACGCGGGCCACAGGGTCGACTACATCCAGGGCGACGTGCAGGACCCGGACGTGCCGGCCCGGCTCGTCGCGGAGGCCGAGGCGCTGGGGGGCGGTCGGCTCGACATCCTCGTCAACAATGCCGGCGTCGCCCAGCACGGCGAGACCCACAGCTTCGCGCCCGAACTCTACCGACGGCTGATGGACATCAATGTCGACAGCGTCTTCCGCGCCTGCCAGGCGGCGCTCGCCCCGATGCGCCGGCAGCGCAGCGGCGTCATCCTCAACATCGGTTCGATCTCGGGGCTGATCTCCAACATCCCGCAGCCACAGGTCGCCTACAATGCCTCCAAGGCCGCCGTGCACATGATGACGCGCAGCCTCGCCTCGGACTACGCCGAGGAGGGCATCCGCGTGAACGCCATCGCACCGGGATATATCGCCACCGACATGAGCAATCGCGGCATCGCCGATCCGGTCTGGGGGCCGATCTGGCGCGACATGACGCCGATGAAGCGGCCGGGCACCGCCATGGACGTCGGCGCCGCGGCCCTCTACCTCTGCTCGCCGGCATCCGCCTATGTCACCGGCGAGGTGCTGGTGGTGGATGGCGGCTACACGGTGCGCTAGGACGGGAGCGGGGTGAGGCCGCCGGGTGTCATCCGAGGACCAGTTCCCGCTCCATCCCGATCGCCTCCAGAAAATCCCGGTCGTGGCTGACCACCAGCAGCGCGCCGTCATAGCTGCGCAGGCCCGCCTCGACGGAGGCGATGGCGTGGATGTCGAGGTGGTTGGTGGGCTCGTCTAGGATCAGCAGTTCCGGCGGCGTGTCCGAGCCGATGGTGGCCGCCAGCGCCGCGCGCAGCATTTCGCCGCCGCTCAGGCTGCCGACAACCTGCAGCGCCGCCTCGGCGCGGAACATCAGGCGTGCCAGTGCGGCCCGGCAGTCATTTTCCGTCGCAGCCGGGTTGAGCCGCCTGAAATTGTCGCGGATCGAGAGCGCCGGATCGAGAAGGCTCACCTGCTGGTCGAGCATGGCGTGCCTCGCGGTGACGCGCAGGGCGCCGGCTGTCGGCGCCAGCGTTCCGGTCAGGAGCCGGAGGAGGGTGGTCTTGCCTGAGCCGTTCGGCCCGCTGATGGCGACCCGTTCCGGCCCGACCAGCCTGAAGTCGACATCGGTGACGATGTCCCTGCCGTCGGGCCCGCCGGACAGTCCCGATGCCTCCAGCACGGTGCGGCCGGCCGGCAGGCCGGTGGGCGCGAGGGTGACGGTGAGCGGCGTGAGGATTTCGATCTCGGCCCGCGCCGCTGCCGCGTCGGCTTCCGCCTGGGCGGTGAGCTTGTCTGCCAGCCGCGACCGCATGCCCGTGGTCGCCTCGGCCCGGTGCTTCATCCCTCCGAGCAGGATGCGGGGGATGCCGCCACGCGCGGCCTGGGCCTTGCCGGCGGCGTTGCGCTGTTCCTGCCGCTCGCGCTGCTGCTGCGCCTTGCGCCCGGTTTCCCGGAGCGAGCGCTCGGCATGGTCGAGGCGGTGTTCGGCGGCGGCGTGTTCGGTCGCCTTGCGCTCCGCATAGGCGTCCCAGTTGCCGCCATAGGTCCTCGCGCCCAGGGTCGTGAGTTCGACGATGGCGTCCATCTCCCGCAGGAGGGCCCGGTCGTGGCTGACGACGATCGCCCCGCCGCGCCATCTTCGCAGCATCCCGACCACGGCGGCCCGACCTTCGGCATCGAGATTGTTGGTCGGCTCGTCCAGCAGGATCAGGTCCGGCTCGGCAAAGAGCAGGGCGGCGAGCTGCACCCGTGTCCGCTGCCCGCCGCTGAGGGTGGCGAGCGGGCGATCCGGCGCCAGGCCGAGGCCGACCGCCTCGAGCGCCGTGGCCATGCGGCCCGGCACGGTCCAGTCCGCCGCGAGCACATCCTCGTCGCTGCCGCTGCCGGCCTCGACGCGCTCAAGCAGTTCGAGGTCGTCGCGCACACCGAACTGGTCGGCGACGGTGCCCCCTTCGGCCTGCACCAGCTGGCGCAGCATGCCGATGCGATCGGGACGCGAGATGCTGCCGCTCAGCGGCTGCAACTCTCCGCAAACGAGGCGCAGGATCGTGGTCTTGCCGGTGCCGTTGCGGCCGACAAGTCCGCTTCGCTTCGGACTGAAGGTGAGATCGAGATCCGAAAAGAGACGCGTGCCGTCAGGCGTTGCGTAGGCAACCGAAGTCAGGGTGACGGGAGAAGGCATGGGCGGAGTCCAGCTGAGCGATCGGGAAGACGGGATCGGTCGAGCGGAAATCCATCGGGCACCTGCCTATGGGGTTGCGGATGGCTGGAAGATAG
This sequence comes from Pseudomonadota bacterium, assembly GCA_023430705.1. Taxonomy (GTDB): domain Bacteria; phylum Pseudomonadota; class Alphaproteobacteria; order Rhizobiales; family Devosiaceae; genus Devosia_A. Next base: position 7,613 of record JAEYZJ010000280.1, read on the forward strand.
GGAGTGCGGTGGGGGTGTCAAGGTGCCTGAGAGGACGTGGCCGGGCTCAGCCGCCGGTGACGCTCATGTGGCGCGACAGGCCCCCGGCGACCGGGACGCCGCGGTCGAGCACGAAGTCGTGGCCCTTGGGCTTGAGCAGCATGGCCCTGTCGAGCGCCTCATCGAGCGCATCGGGGCCGCCCTCGCGGATCGCCGCCCGCAGGTCCACCATGTCGTCCTGCCCGAGGCACATGTAGAGCTGCCCGGTGGCCGTGAGGCGCACGCGATTGCAGCTTTCGCAGAAATTGTGGCTCATCGGCGTGATGAAGCCGATGAGGCCGCCGGTCTCGGCGACGCGGTCGTAGCGCGCCGGGCCGCCGGTGCGATGGCCGGTCGGCTCGAGCGTGTACTTCGCCTGGAGCTTTTCGCGCATCTCGCGCAGGGGCAGGTAGGTGTCGACGCGGTCGATCCCGACTTCGCCCAGCGGCATGCCCTCGATCAGCGTCAGCCCGAAGCCGCGGCCATGCGCCCAGTGCAGCATCGGCTCGATCTCGTCCTCGTTGACGCCGCGCATGGCGACCATGTTGATCTTGATGCGGAGCCCGGCTGCAACCGCGGCCTCGATGCCGTCGAGGACCTCGGGCAGCCTGCCGCGCCGCGTGATCTGCGCAAAGCGCGCCGCGTCGAGCGTATCGAGCGAGACGTTGAGCCGCTTCACCCCGGCGCGCGCCAGCC
>JAEYZJ010000315.1 GCA_023430705.1 Pseudomonadota bacterium
CGGAGCTTGTGGATGCGCGCCAGGATCTCGCTCTGCACCACCACGTCGAGCGCGGTGGTCGGCTCGTCCATGACGAGGAGCTTGGGATTGAGCGCGAGGCAGATGGCGATCACCACCCTCTGCCGCATGCCGCCGGACAGCTGGTGCGGATAGGCCGAGAGCCGGTCGGCCGGGATATCGACCAGAGCCAGCAGCTCGGCGGCCCGTTCCCGGGCCGCATGGCGCGTCATGCCGGTGTGGGTATGGAGCACGTCATGGAACTGGCGTACGATGGTGAGGACGGGGTTGAGCGAGTTCATGGCACTCTGGAACACCATGGCGACCTCGCGCCAGCGCAGCTCGCGCAGGGCGCGATCGTCGAGCGCGAGGACGTCGCGACCGTCGAGCAGGATGCGGCTGCCGCTGCGGATCAGGGCGGGCGGGCGATGCAGGCGGCTGATGGCAAAGGCGATGGTGCTCTTGCCGCAACCGGACTCTCCGGCGAGCCCGAAGAACTCGCCACGGGCAATGTCGAAGCTGACGTCCTTTACGGCGTGGAAGTCGCTCGTCTTGCCGATGTAGTCGATGCTGAGGTTGCGGATCGACAGGACGGGATCGGTCACAGCGTGCCCTCCCCGCGGCGGATGAGACCCTTCCAGCGATCCAGCATGCCGCCGGTGCGCAGGCGCGGGTTGGCAATCTCGTCGATGGCGAAGTTGATGAGGGCGAGACCCAGCCCGAGGGCGGCCAGCGCCACGCAGGGGGTGAGGATTTCCCACCAGGCGCCGACGGACAGGGCCGAGGAATTCTGCGCGTTGTAGAGCATGATGCCCCAGGACACGGTGTTGGGATCGCCCAGCCCGAGGAACTCGAGCGTCGCCTCGCTGATCACGGCGAAGATGACGCTGCCGATGAAGTTGATCCCGACGATGGAGATCAGATTGGGGAATATCTCCACGGCCATGATCCGCCATTGCGGCTCGCCCAGCCTTTCGGCCGACTTCACGAAATCGCGCTGCCGGATCGACATGGTCTCCGAGCGGGTGACGCGGACGCCCCAGGCCCAGGAGGTGAAGCCGAGGATGATCGCGATGACGAGGGGGCTCGCCTGCCCGATGAAGGCCGCCAGCACCAGCAACAGGGGCAGGTTGGGGATCACGAGGATCATGTTGGTGAAGAAGGTGATGACCTCGTCGACCACCCCGCCCTTGTAGCCGGCGATGATGCCGAGAACGGTGCCGATCACCGTGATCAGCAGCCCGGCGCCGAAGCCGACGGCGAGCGAGATGCGGGCGCCGTAGATGAGGCGCGTGAACACGTCGTAGCCGAGGCGCGTGGTGCCCAGCAGATGGTCGGACGACGGCGGCTGGTGCGGGCGCCCGACGCGCTGGGTCGGCAGGTAGTCGGTGAGAAGCGGCGCGAACAGGGCGACGAGGATGAAGACCGCAAGGATCGTCGCGCCGACCAGCGCCTTCCTGTTGTGCAGCAACTGGCTCAGGAGACTCATGGGTCAGGCCCGCTTCAGTCGCGGATCGAGCAGCGCATAGCTCAGGTCGACGACGAAATTGGCGGTCAGCATCGCGGCGGTCATGATCAGCAGTGCGCCCTGGATGACCGGATAGTCGCGCGCGATGATGGCCTGGTAGAGGGTGTTCCCCATGCCCGGGTAGTTGAAGACCACCTCGGTGACGAGGGAGCCTCCCAGTACCGCACCGAGCGAGATGGCGAGAGCCGAGACGGTCGGCAGCAGTGCGTTGCGGGCGGCGTACCAGAGCATGACACCCCAGTCGCTGAGCCCCTTGGCGCGGCCCATGACGATGTAGTCCTCGCCGAGCAGGTTGATCATGTTGTTGCGCATGGTGACGGCAAAGCCGCCCGTCAGCACGATCACCATGGTCAGCATCGGGAGTGTGCCGTGGTAAAGCACGCTCGAGATGTAGGTCCAGCTCCAGGCCGGATCGAGCAGCGGATTGGCGGCGTAGCCGTTGGGAAACCAGCCCAGCGTGTAGCCGAAGGCGAAAAGCGTGATCAGCGAGACGACCACGGCGGGCACCGAACTGGAAAAGATGGCGATGAGCGAGACCGCGGTGTCGAAGCGCGTGCCGCGCCGCCACGCGGCCATGACGCCGAGGATGGTGCCGAGGGCGAAACTCACGAGCGTCGCGATGCCGACCAAGCCGAGGGTCCAGATGAGGGCCCGGCCCAGCAGTTCGGTGACCGGCAAGGGAAAGAAGCGGACGGAGCGGCCGAGATCGCCGGTGAACACGCTCTTGAGGTAGGCCAGGTACTGCTCGCCGATCGGCGCGTCGATGAAGCCGAAGGTCAGCTTCAGCGCGTTGAGGTTCTCGAGCGACAGGTCGGAGCCCGCGCCGGCGAACATCTTCTGGATCGGGTCACCCGGCATGAGGCGGGGCAGGAAGAAGTTGATCGTCGCCGCCGCGATGAAGGCCGCCAGGTAGAAGACGAGGCGCCGGAGCAGAAAGGCCATGAGTCAACTGTTCCGCTGAGTGACAAGTCCCCTTCTCCCCTCAGGGGAGAAGGTGGCGCGAAGCGCCGGACGAGGGGTGAAGCGACCGCGTGATGCTGGATCCAGCCAGCATGTGTAGAGATCGCACCCCTCACCCGGCGACGCCAGTTCGCTGACGCTCACAAGCTCTGCCACTCTCTCCCCTGAGGGGAGAGGGGACAACTGAGCGCCATACAGTGTCATCGCAGGTCCACCGAAGGTCTTCCCTATCGGCCTACTCCGCGACCGGCCGCAGCGCGAGCAACTGGATCAGGCGACCGGGGTTGGCGTTCGACACGACCGGCGAGGTGATCGGGTTGTCGGCATTGGCCCAGCCGGTGAAGCGCCGCGTGCTGTACTGGTAGAACGAGGGGCTGTTGTAGACCGGGATGACCGGCATGGCCTCGGCGACCCTGAGCTGGACGGCGTCCATGATCGCCTTCTGCTCGGCGGGGTCCTTCACCTGGGTGTACCGGTTCAGCATCTCGACCACTTCCGGGTCGGTCCAGCGCTGGGCCGAGGTGCGGCTCTTGCCGAAATCGGCCGGATTGAACGAGCGGATGTAGGGGAAGTACGGGTTGGCAGCCGAAGCGATGGCGTTCAGCGACATCGAGTACTTGGCGTCGATCAGGTCGGAGGCCCAGACGGACTCCTCCGGGGTGGACATCTTCACGTTGAGGCCGCCCTGCTTCAGCGTCTCGATCGCGATCTGCACCGCGTCGATCCAGTCGGTCCAGCCGTTGGGAATCTCGATGTCGATGGCGATTGGCGTGCCGTCCGGGTTGTCGCGGAAGCCGTCGCCGTCGGCGTCCTTGTAGCCGGACTCATCGAGCAGCGCGGTGGCCGCGTCGGGATTGAACCTGCCGTACTGCCCAAACCTCGTCGCCACCTCGGGATTGGCGAAGGCGGCATAGAACTGGCCCAGCATGGACGGGTCTTCGTTGATGACCGGATAGCCGTAGCCGGCGATGTCGATGATCGACTGGCGGTCGATCAGCATGGAAACGGCGCGGCGGAAATTGACGTCGTTGAAGGCCTTCCGCGCGTTCTCGTCGGGGTTTTCGAGGTTGAGCGTGAAGGCGACGATGCTCGAGGGCAGGAACCAGTAGTGGTTGTGCTCGGGGTCCCTGGCGACGAAGGTGTTGTCGATGTCGGGCACGAAGCTGGTCGCCCAGTCGAGCGTGCCATCGACCAGCGCGGCGAGGACCTGCGGGTTGTCGGCGAGCTGAGGCAGGCGGATGCAGTCGACATACAGGCTCGCCGCGTCCCAGTAATTGGGGTTGCGGCACTGCTCGTAGACCTGCGGCGTGAAGCGGGTGATCTCGGTGAGCGGACCGGAGCCGACCGGCGTCTCGTTGGCGAAGGTCACCGGGTCGGCAATGCCCTCCCAGATATGCCGGGGCACGATGGGCATGGCGACGATGGTGGTCGCGACCAGCGAGTTGGGCTGGACCAGGTTGAAGCGGACGGTGCGTTCATCGACCTTTTCCACCGACTCCATCAGGGCCGAGACCGAGTTGAAGTCGAGCGCCGGGAACTTCTTCAGGTAGTCGTAGGTGAAGACCACGTCGTCGACGGTGAGCGGCGTGCCGTCGGACCACTTCAGCCCGTCGCGCAGCGTGAAGCTGATCGACCTGAGATCGTCGGCCAGCTCGAAGCTCTCGGCCAGGCGGTACTCCCATCTGGCGCCGGCGAGGCGGTTGAAGATCGCCAGCGGCTCGTAGATGAAATCCTTGGTGGTGGCGCGCGCGGAGGTCTGGTTGAAGGGATTGAAGTTGCGCACGAAGGTCGTGGTCTGTTCCGAGCTGACGGTGAGGACCGTCTGGGCGCTGGCCGGCGCCGTCAGAGCGAGGGCCAGCGCGGCCGTCGCGATCAGTCTGCTCTTCAACACTTCGAGTCTCCTCTCTTGAACCCGCGTCCGCCTCAGGCGAGGCCGTTCTGCTCGAAAATCCGCTCGACCTCGGCATGGAGCGCCGCGGCGTCGACACGGAGGCTAGCGCGTTTGCGCGCGCCGCGCTCGATTCGTTCCAGGGTTGCCGCGGTCAGCGGGCGTGCCCCGTGCGCCGCTCCCCTGCTGGCCTCGAGGCCACCCTGGGTCAGCAGCGCGATGTCGTTGCCTGCCGCGAGCGCCGCGGCCACCCGTTCAGCCGGCGTTCCCTGCAGCGCCTCCATGCTGAGGCAATCGGTGATCAGCACCCCATCGTAGCCGATCCGCTCCCGGATCAGAGCGATGAGCTTTGGCGAAACCGAGGCAGGGAGCCGAGGATC
>JAEYZJ010000325.1 GCA_023430705.1 Pseudomonadota bacterium
GGCGGCCGGCATCGTATTCGTCGAAGACGAGCGCGATGTTGTTCTGCACGGCCCAGGGCAGGATGCCGTCACGGAACTCGGTGATCTGCTTGCCGTCCTTGAGCACGATCGCGTCCTTGCCGACGAGGTCGATACGCGAGACATGGGCGTCGAGGTTGACGCGGACCAGCGGCCAGTTGAGGCGCGCCGCGACCTGCTCGATATGCGTCGACTTGCCCGTGCCATGGTAGCCCTGAACCATGACGCGGCGGTTGAAGGCGAAGCCGGCGAGGATCGCGAGCGTGGTGTTGCGGTCGAACAGGTAATCCGGATCCATCGGGGGCACATGCGGATCGGCTTCGGCATAGCCCATCACCTTCATGTCGCTGTCGATGCCGAAGGTTTCGCGGACGGAGTATTCCTTGTTCGGCAGATTGGTGAATTCGGGCATTTTCACGAGGCTCTCGGAAGAAAATAGGTCAAGACGGCTGCCTTGGGGATTGCTGGCTCTATAGCAGTATCAGCCGCGCGGCGGTAGGGCCGGATGTTGTCGGCATGAGGGCGCCGCCACGCCGGGAGAGGCCCGGGCTGCCGGGGATCGGGCGTCCCATCGCGGGGCTGAATGGGGCCATCAGAAACATTCATGCGCCGGCCACGGCCCGGGGAGGGTCAGCGGCCCACGAAGCCCTTGGTCTTGAGGTGCGCGTAGGCGGCGATCACCGCACGCAGCCGATCCTCGGAGCTCTTGTCGCCACCGTTGGCATCGGGGTGGTGGAGCTTGACGAGTGTCTTGTAGGCGATACGGATGTCCTCGGCCTTGGCGTAGCCCGAAAAACCCAGCGTCTCGAAAGCGCGGCGGTCGAGCTCGTGCAGCGGCTTCACCCGCTCCTGCTGCGGCTGCTTCTTCTGATGGCGGGCGTAGCGGGCGAACACCCCGAACGGGTCGTTGACGCGCTTGGCGTTGGGGTTGCGCGGCGCGCCACGCGGCATGCGCGGCCCGGCGCCGGCGCCGGGCTTGGCCCCGAAGCCCCAGCTCGGGCGTCCGTCCGTCTCGCGCTCGGCATTCAGCGTCTGGGCCATCTCCTCGGGCTTCATGCCGTCGAAGAAGTTGAACACATGGTTGTAGTGGCGGACATGCTCGAGGCAGAAATGATGGTACTCGCCGACGGAGCGGTTGCCCTTGGGGGCCTTGTAGAGGCCCGGCTGGTCGCACCCCTCCCATCCGCAGGCCTCGACGGCCTTCGGTTCTGGTTCCGGATGGCGACTCTTGATCCGGATGCGGTCAAAATACTTGGAATCGAGCTTCATCAATCCTAGTTACGGGTGCGACTGCCCCGCCTCAACTGAACCGGTATCCATATGTCCGTTCGCGACCAGATTGCAGAAAAACTTTCGGTCAAATTCGCCCCAAGCCATCTTGAAGTGATTGACGAGAGCGAGAAGCACAGGGGTCACGGCGGCTATCGAGAGGGCGGGGAAACCCACTTTCGCGTCCGCATCGGTTCCTCCCGGTTTGACGGGATGACCCGCGTCGCCACGCACCGCGCGGTCATGGAAACGCTCGATGCGGAGCTCAAGGGGGGCGTGCACGCCCTCGCCATCGAGGTCGTCAAACCCTAGCGGAACCTGCTGCTGGTTGGCGAATGCCCTGATGTAGGGTGCGGGGCCGCGCTTGGCAACCGGGGCATTGCGGCCAAAGCCCGGCAGCGGCGTGACGCGCTGCCCCGTTATCTCCGAATTATCGCCCAAGCTCTTGCCTAGCTGTTTGAGCGCAGACAGACAGGGAGGGCGACCATGTCAGCGATCAAGGGCCATGCGGCACTGGTGGCCGCTGCGATGTTGTGGGCGAGTTCGGGGAGCGTGCTCGCGGCGTCGAGCACCTTGCAGGTCATCATCGGAGGCGAGGCCTATGACGGACCTCCCCGGTTCGAGGTGACGTTCGACGGCAGGGTGCTCGGGGAAGGGGTGGTCGAAGCCGCCATCGACACCGGCACCGTTGGGCGTTTCGCCGATGCGGCCGACAAGGCCGACTACGTCGAGAGCATCTCGTTCGACATTCCCGAGGACGTGTTCAAGCCGGGTGCCGAGATCCGCGTGCGGCTGGTCAACGAGGCCTATGGCGGGGATGGCTCCAATCGCGACCGCAACCTCTATCTTGCCGCCGTGGCGGTGAACGGGCGCGCCGTCACACTGTCCGGCCTCTCCACCCAGGGGACGAGCGCGGACACCGAGAACGAAGTACTGGGCGAGTTCCTCGTCCTGCGCGACGGCAACGAAGAGGGCGTGTCGCGGGCCCCGGCGGGCGGGTGGCCGCTGCCGGGCGCGACCATCGCGGCGACCGCGGAGCCGCCCATCCGGACAGAAGTCGCCCAAGCCCAGGCGTCGGCGCCCAAGCCGCCCGTCGCGATCAAGGCGATCGAGTTGCCCGGCCAGGGCGGCGGCATCGAGACGGTCAGTATCGAAAGCGGGGGCGGCAGCGACGGGACCGCTGCCTGCACCCGGGACGAGCTCTACAACGTGGTCGGCTTCAACGAGAGTTCGAACGACCTCACGCCCCAGCTGATGGCCCGGCTCGACCAGATCGTCACCGATATCGGGAACGAGAGGTGCCGGGTGCTGGTCACCGGCTACTCCAGCAAGCAGGGCGACCACGCCACCAACGCGCTGTTTGCCATCGAGCGCGCCCAGAAGGTGCTGGGGTATCTCCGCGAGGCCGGACTGCGGTTCGAGCGGGCAACGGCCACCGGCGGCGGCGCCACCGAGCAGTTCGGCGCCACGGCCTCGGCCAACCGCCGGGTGGTGATCTCGGTCGGCCCCTAGAGGACGGACTCAGGCGCTGCGCATCTCTTCGAGATAGGCACGCACCGTCGCCGGATCGACGTTCTTTTCGATGAAGGCCTGGCCGATGCCCCGGGTCAGGATGAAGGTCAGTGCGCCACGCACCACCTTCTTGTCCTGCGCAATGGCGGCCATCAGGTCGTCGGTGTCGGCAAGTTCGCCCGGAATGTCGGCGAGCCGGGTGGGCAGGCCCGCCGCTGCCAGGTGCTGGGCGATGCGCCCGGTATCCTGGCTCGGCGCCAGCCCGAGTCGCGCCGAAAAGCCGTGTGCCAGCACCATGCCGATCGCCACGCCCTCGCCGTGCAGCAGGCGGTCGGAATAGCCGGTCGCCTTCTCGAGCGCGTGGCCGAAGGTGTGCCCGAGGTTGAGTAGCGCCCTGACGCCGGTCTCGCGCTCGTCGGCAAGCACGAAACGGGTCTTTGCGGCGCAGCAGCGCGCCACCATCTCGGCCCGCAGGGCGGCGTCGCCGGCAAAGATGGCGCGGCGGTGCTCCTCGAGCCAGAAGTAGAACGGGGCATCGTCGATCAGGCCGTACTTGACCACCTCCGCATAGCCCGCCGCGAACTCCCGCTCGGGCAGGGTGCCGAGAGCGTCGAGGTCGGCAAGGACCAGCCGCGGCTGGTGGAAGGCGCCGACGAGGTTCTTTCCGTGCGGCGAGTTGATGCCGGTCTTGCCCCCGACGGAGGAATCGACCTGGGCCAGCAGCGACGTGGGCACCTGCACGAAATCCATGCCGCGCCGGGTGATCGCGGCAGCAAAGCCGGCGAGGTCGCCGATGACTCCGCCGCCCAGCGCGATGACGAGGTCGCCGCGCTCGAGCCGGGCGCCCAGCAGGGCATCGACAACCTGCTCGAGCCGCTCGAACGACTTTGCCTTCTCGCCATTGGGCAGCACGATCTCGGCATGGCCGATGCCCGCTGCGTCGAGCGAGGCAACGAGGCGCGGCAACTGGGCCTTTGCAACCTCGCTGTCGGTGACGATCCCGAAGCGGCGTCCGGGGAACATGGTGGCGAGGCGCGGGCCGGCGCCATCGAGCAGTCCCGAGCCGATCAGGATGTCGTAGGCGCGGCCGGGCAGGGGTACGTGGACCGTCGTCGGCTCAGTCATTGGGATCGGTCTTCCTGAGATGGTCGAGAATGGCGTCGATCACCTCTTCGGCCACCTGGTCCTGCGGCACGTCGCGCGACACCACCGTCACGTCGGCCTCGGCGTAGACGGGATAACGCGCCTCGATCAGCTTCTGCAGCGTCTCGCGCGGATTAGCGGTCTTCAGGAGCGGGCGGTTGGAACGGCGCGAGACGCGCTGGAACAGCAGCTCGAAGTCGGCCTTGATCCAGACCGAGAGCGCGGCCGATTTCACGAGGGCCCGGGTATCGGGATTGATGAAGGCGCCGCCACCCGTGCCCAGCACGATGCCGCGATCCTTGAGCAGCCGGGCGATCACCTTCACTTCACCGGCGCGGAAGTCGGCCTCGCCGTGGGTGCGGAAGATGTCGTCGATGGTCATGCCCGCGGCCTTCTCCACCTCCTCGTCGCTGTCGACGAAATGGCGGCCAAGCTTGGCGGCGAGCCGGCGGCCGACAGTGGTCTTGCCCGCCCCCATCATGCCGATCAGGACGATCGGGCGGTGGTCGAGGCGCCGCAGCAGCTCCTCGCGCCGGTCGTTCTGTCCGCTCGCAGCGTCCCTCGCCATGGCATGTCCCCGTTCGGGCAGGTTTGAAGCGTTAGGACGGCATAAAGTCAATGCCTGCTACCGTTTCGCGACCTTGAACGACCCGCGCAAAGAGGGAACACTGCCCTCGCGTGACACGAGCGGATTGCCATGCCGACCCTTATTCGACTGATCGTCCTGCTGCTGATTCTGGCCGGCATCGCCTATGGCGTGATGTTTGCGCTCACCATTTTCGTGCAGCCGCGCGACAAGGACGTGACGATCCGGATCCCGGCGCGCGAACTGCTGCCGCAGACGCAGCGCGACCCGCTGGTGCGGCGCGAGATCGACACGACCCGCTCGGCCACGCCGGAGCCGGCCCCTGCAGCTCCTGCCAACGAACCCGCGCCGGCGCCCGAAGGCCAGCCGGACGCCGACGGCGTGGTGACGCGCCAGCAAGGCGTGGAATGAGTTCCGGCCACCTGGTCGAAGCGTTCCTCGAAATGATGAGCGCCGAACGCGGCGCGGCGAGAAACACGATCGACGCCTATCGACGGGACCTTCGCGACTACGCCGATTTCCTCGACCGGCGCGGCATTTCGGCCCAGAGTGCGGGCCGCGAGGAGGTCTCGGCCTACCTTGCCTTTCTCGATGCGCAGGGCATCGCGGCCTCATCGAGCGCGCGAAAGCTCTCCGCCATCCGTCAGTTCCACAGGTTCCTTGCCGCGGACGCGGTGCGTGCAGACGATCCGACGCGCATCATCGCTTCGCCAAAGGCGCGGCGCGGACTGCCCAAGGTGCTGTCGGTCGCCGAAATTGACCGGCTGCTGACGCTGGCCGAGGCCGAGGTTGACCGTCCCGAGGCAACGGATGCGGAGCGGGCCCTGTCAGGCAGGCTCTACCTGCTGCTCGAACTGCTCTATGCCACGGGCATGCGCGTTTCCGAACTCGTCGAACTCAAGCGGGCCGCCGTGATGCGGGACGCGAGCTTTCTCACCGTGCGCGGGAAGGGCGGCAAGGAGCGGATCGTGCCGCTCACCGACCGCGCCCGCGACGCGGTGAAGGCCTACCTGGCGCGGCTCGAGCCCGGCATCTGGCTGTTCCCGGCCGGGGGCGAGTCCGGCCATCTCAGCCGCCAGGTCTTTGCGCGCGAACTCAAGGGCATCGCCGGGCGGGCCGGAATCAGTCCGGCACGGGTGTCGCCGCACGTCTTGCGGCATGCCTTTGCCAGCCATCTTCTCGCCGGCGGAGCCGACCTGAGGGTGGTGCAGACGCTGCTGGGGCATTCGGACATTTCGACCACGCAGATCTATACCCACGTTCTGGACGAGAGGCTGAAGGCACTGGTCGAGAGCCACCACCCGCTGGCCGAGGAGTCATGAGGGTGGCGCCGCAGCTCGCGGGGATGGTGCCCGAGCAGGGCGTTCCACAGGCTTGGCGGCGGCGCTTGACTCGGGGGGCTCGCATCGCCACTTTCCGGCCACTTTGCGGCGCGACTGACGCGCCTTTCCCGATACACTGGCGGGTTGGATGACGTCCTATCTCGATTTCGAAAAGCCGGTCGCCGATCTCGAAGGCAAGATCGCCGAGCTCAAGTCCCTCGCCACGTCCGATCAGGCCGTGTCCATCGACGAAGAGGTCGGCCGGCTCAGCGCCCGCGCCGAAGAGGCGCTGGTCGACATCTACAAGAAGCTCACGCCTTGGCAGAAGACGCAGGTGGCGCGCCATCCGCAGCGCCCGCACTTCTCCGACTACATCAGGACCCTGATCACCGAATGGACGCCCCTCGCCGGCGACCGCAAGTTTGCCGAGGACCCGGCCCTGCAGGCCGGCTTCGGACGCTTCAACGGCCAGCCGGTCGCCGTGCTGGGGCAGGAGAAGGGCTCCAACACCGAGAGCCGGCTCAGGCACAATTTCGGCATGGCGCGCCCCGAGGGCTACCGCAAGGCCGTGCGCATCATGGACATGGCCGACCGGTTCGACATTCCGCTGATCTCGTTCGTCGACACGGCCGGCGCCTATCCCGGCATCGGCGCCGAGGAGCGCGGCCAGGCCGAGGCGATTGCCCGCTCGACCGAGCGCTCGCTGGAACTGGGCGTGCCCAACATCGCCATCATCATCGGCGAGGGCGGGTCGGGCGGGGCGATCGCCATCGCTACCGCCAACCGGGTGCTGATGCTCGAGAACGCGATCTACTCGGTGATCTCGCCCGAGGCGGGCGCGTCGATCCTCTGGCGCGACGCGGCGCGGGCGCAGGATGCTGCCAACAACATGAAGATCACCGCGACCGACCTCATGGCGCTCGGCGTCATCGACGGCATCATCCCGGAGCCGCCCGGCGGCGCGCACCGGCATCACGAACAGGTGATGGCCGCCACCTCGCGGGCAATTACCCAGTTCCTCGGCGACTTTCCGGGCAACCGCGGGCGACTGGAGATCCGGGAGCACAGGCGCGACAAATTCCTGGCAATCGGCACCAATTTGAGTTGATCCGCCGCCACGGCTGAGCGCAAGACATCGGGTGGAAGGGGCGGGTTAACCATATGCCCATACGCTGTGGTAACCGTCCTCACGTAACCCCGTCCCCGGGCATGTCATGATATTCGGGTAATGATCTTGGGCAGAGCGCTCCGTTCCATCCTCCTTCTCGGCGCCAGCCTCGCCGTGGCCGGCATGCTGGCAGGCTGCGGCGGTTTCAAGCCCTCGGCGAACGCGAAAGCCAACCAGCCGCTGAAGCAGGAGACGGTATCGCGGCTCGCGAGCATGGGCTCGTCGCCCGGCGCGGGTATGATGATCCGGATCTTCAAGGAGAGTTCCGAACTCGAGGTCTGGAAGCATACGCCGTCTGGCTACAAGCTCTTCAAGTCCTACGAGATCTGCGCCTGGTCGGGAGACCTGGGCCCCAAGATCAAGGAAGGCGACCGGCAGTCGCCCGAGGGTTTCTACACGGTCACGCCCGGCCTGATGAACCCGAACTCGAACTACTACCTCGCGTTCAACACGGGCTTTCCGAACAAGTTCGACCGCGCCCATGGCCGCACCGGGTCCGACCTGATGGTGCA
>JAEYZJ010000364.1 GCA_023430705.1 Pseudomonadota bacterium
TCGGTCATTTCGTCGCCGGCGTTCCGGCGCCGCTTTCTATCGGCACGGTGACGCTGGCCGACGGCACGAGTCCGAAAGGCTTCCTCGCGGAGGCGGCGGCGACCGCCGGTACCGAGGATATAACACGTTATGGTGGCTGGAAGGCGTATCTGGCGCGGTGAGCGGTTGCGTCGCCGGGAGCCCGGCGACCTGGCAGCGCCCGGGTGGAGAGTTCAGCGGCTCAGCGAGCCAGTGTGGAGGGGGCCTGCGCCCCTCAACCGGCCTTCGGCCACGTTCTAGGGGGTGCGGGGCGATGCAGGGTGCGACCGGGTAAACTCTGCGAGCTTGCCGTCCATGCCCACTAAACCCCCAGCCGCAACCGCTGCACCTCGTCGCCGACGATGGCGATGTGGCGCTTCATGGCCAGCTCGGCTTCGTTGCGGTCGCCGCGCAGGATCGCCTCGACGATCAGCTCGTGCTCGGCGTGGGACTTGCTGAGGCGCCCAAGCGTGCCGAACTGGGCGCGGCGGAAGGGCTGCAGCCGCTGGCGGGTCGAGCGGGTCAGCTTGCTGAGATAGGGGTTGTGCGCCCCGTCATAGATGCGGGTGTGGAAACTGTCGTTGGCCTCGGCATAGCGCCGCTCGTCCCCGTCGCGGACGATGGCCGACATTTCGGCGTGCAGGAGGTCGAGCTCGCGGCGCTCTTCGCGCGTCATGGCGAGGGCGGCGAGGCCGGCGCACAGCGCCTCGAGATAGGCCATCACCTCGAACATGCCCGCGAGCTCGGCATCGTCGGGCTTGGCGACCAGCGCCTTGGCATGCGGCCGCTGCTCGACGAGGCCGCTGGCGGCGAGCAGGCGCAGGGCCTCGCGCACCGGCGTGCGGCTCACGGCGAAGTCGGCGGCGATCACGCTCTCGTCGAGCGCCGTGCCCGGCGCCAGTTCGCCCGCGATGATGCGTTCCGCCAGCCCCCGGCGGATTTCCTCGGCCGATGTGCGCTTCAGCATTGCGTCCTCCACCGGTCCCCGGTCTTCCACGCTCCCTAGGCCGGTTCGTCGATCACGCTGACATGGGCGGCGACGACGCGCCAGCCTTCCGGCATGCGCATCCACGTCTGCATCTGCCGCCCCACCCTGCCGGGCGCCGAGCGCCGGCGGAACAGCGTCGCGGCCACCGCCATGTCGCGTCCATAGGTGGTTATCACCGTCCGCTCGAGTTGGCGCTCCAGCCCGGAACCCGGCCGCGCCCTGCGGAAGGCCTCGATCTCATCGATGCCGTAGAGGTTCTCGGCGATGCCGTAGCGGATCGTCGTCGGCGCCGGGTGGAAGAGCTCGGCCAGCACCGGCACGTCGTTGCCGACTAGCGCCGTCTCGTAGCGGGCGAACACCGCTTCCACTTCGGCCAGCGTCTGCGGGTGGTTGATCTCCATCAGCCGCCCCGGCGCATCAGCATGCGGTCGCGCAGCTCGGCCAGAAAGGGGATGTTCTCGAACTGGTCGGGGCGGACCCGGTCCCACTCGACGCCCGCCGGCCGCCGGTCGCGGTTGCCGGTCGAGATCAGCTCGCGTTCCGTCGCCACGTAGTCGAGCGGCGAATCGTGGCTTTCGAGGACGACCCGCGTCGCCTCGACCAGCTGGCTCGAATGCACCGTGGTCGCGATCGGGGTGGTCTCCGAGATGATGCCGAGCTCGCGGAAGATGGCGGTCTCGAGGTCGGCAAAGCCCGCGCCCTTGCCGGTGCGCCCGCCGATGCGGGTGACGGCCACCGAGCCGACCACGGCGAAATCGAGCGGCGCCACATCCTCGAAGTCGATGCGCTCGCCATGTTCCATGAAGCCCTCGGCGGCTGCGGCGAGTTCGAACGAGACGCCCTTCGCCCTCAGCCTCTCGGGATCGAGCCTGAGATAGGGGAACTCGCGGGTGAGATAGGGCACCGGCGCGAAGACCAGCTTGCCCTCGTAGAGCGCGCGGATGCGGATGGGGATCTGCGGCGCGTCCGGGTTGGTCTTGACCGTGCGGGCCGCCTTCCACTCCGGCGTCTGCGCCAGGTGCCAGGCGGCGACATCGGCGCCGACGAAGTTGGGAATCATGCTCCAGGCCGGACCGACGGCGACGCCTTCGCGCTCGAGCGCCGACCACACGTCGTTGCGCACCACGTCCTTGTCCGGGTTGCGTCCGGCCCAGCGTCCCGCCTCAACCATCGGCAAATCCCCTTGCTACAGGGGCGGTGCAGGTGCCCCGGGTTTCGAGCTGGTGCGCGACGCGCAGGCAGATGTCCTCACGCCACGGCGCCGCGATCACCTGCACGCCGACCGGCAGCGCCTCGCCGTCGAGCCATACCGGCACGGCCGCGACCGGCAGCCCGATGAACGAGATCGGCTGGGTGAAGATGCCCATGTTGGGCCGCACCGGCATCTCGACGCCGCCGAACACGGCGGTCTTCTGGCCGATCAGCGGCGCCTTCATCGGTGTCGACGGGGCGAGGATGGCATCGACATCCTCGAACAGCTTCAGCACCTTGTCGCGGAACACCCGGCGCACCTTCTGCGCCTGCGTCACCCAGGCGGCGGGCAGCATCGTCCCCGCCAGCAGCCGGTCGCGCACCTCGGGGTCGAAGTCGTCCGGCCGCGTGCGCAAGCGCTCGAGATGCAGCGCCGCGCCTTCGGCCATGGTGATGAGGAAGGCGGCGGCCCGCGCCGCCTGCGCATCGGGAATGGTGACGACCTTGCTCGCGTCGAGCGAGCGGGCCACCTTTTCGACATGCGGCTGCGCTTCCGCGGAGCCGGTGAAATAATCGCCCGCCACCGCGATCCTGAGCCCGGGCACCGGGTGCTTCAGCCGCGCCGCCGTCGGCTCGCTGGCGCGCCTCGACTGTGCGGGATCGGCCTCGTCGAAGCCCTGCATGGCGTCGTAGGCGAGCGCCAGGTCCGTCACCGAGCGGGCGAAGGGACCGAGATGGTCGAGGCTCGCAACGAACGGAAAGGTGTGCGCCCGGCTCAGCCGCCCGTAGGTCGGCTTCAGCCCGAACAGCCCGCAGAACGAGGCCGGCACGCGGATCGAGCCGTTAGTGTCGGACCCCAGGCTCAGCGGCACCAGCCCGCCGGCCACGGCGCTGGCCGAGCCGCCGGACGACCCGCCTGTCATGCGATCGAGCGCATGCGGGTTGCGCGACGGCCCGTCGTGGCAGTTCTCGCCGGTGAAGTCGTAGGCGTATTCGCCCATGTTGAGCGCGCCGACGAGCACGGCCCCGGCCGCCTCGAGGCGCGTGATCAGCGTCGCGTCACGGCCCGCCGGCGGATTGTCGCGATTGATCTTCGAGCCGGCGCGCGTCACCACGTCCCTGATGTCGAAGAGGTTCTTGGCCGCGAACGGCACCCCTGCGAGCGGCCCCGGGTCGGCCCCTGCCGCGACCCTCGCATCCACGGCATCGGCGGCGGCGAGCGCCCGCTCCGCGGTGACGTCGGTGAAGGCCCCGAGCATCGGGTTGTGCTTGCCGATTCGGGCGAGGGTGGCTTCCGTCACCACCCGGGCCGTGACTTCGCCCGACCGCACCTTGCCGGCGATCTCGGCTGCGCTGGACGTTGCCTTCATGCGCGAAAGACCGGTGCCGGTTCGGTTTCGTCCGTGAGCGGGATCTGCTCGATGAGCGCGGCCATCTTGCCGGCGGTCTTGAGGTTCAGCTTGATCCCCGGCCGGTGTTCCGGCGCGATCCTCAGCTGCAGCAGCGGTGCCGTGGCGTCGATCAGCGCATCGGCATCGAAGGGTTTGTAGGCCATATCGGGTGACGCTCCGCTGTTGTCCGGACCCGTCATGCGGCCGCCCCTACGGCTTTCTCGAGTTCGGATAGCGAGCTAACCCATCCCACGATACCGCCCTGCGCGGCAATCATCTTGAGCGTCATGGACTTGAACTCCGGGAAATAGCTTTCGGTGGCGTCCTCGATCAGCAGGCATTCGTAGCCGCGGTCGTTGGCCTCCCGCATCGAGGTCTGGACGCAGACTTCGGTGGTGACGCCGGCAAAGACGAGGTGCGTGATGCCGAGCCGCTGCAGCAGTTCGTGCAGGCCCGTGGCCCAGAACATGCCCTTGCCGGGCTTGTCGACGACGATCTCGCCCGCGATCGGGGCAAGCGCGTCAACGATCTGGTTGCCCGGCTCGCCCGCAACCAGCAGCCGGCCCATGGCGCCGGCTTCCCCGATATGCAGGCTGGGGTTGCCGCGCCGGATCTTGGAGGGCGGGCAGTCGGAGAGGTCCGGCCTGTGCGCCTCGCGCGTGTGGATGACGGGCCAGCCCCTGTCGCGGAACAGCCCGAGCAGCGCCGCCGTGGCCGGAACGATGGCTTCGAGCCGCGCGACGTCGTTCCCGAGGCTGTCGCCGAAGCCGCCTTTCTCGATGAAGTCGCGCTGCATGTCGATGACCACCAGCGCCGTATGCGCCGGGTCGAGCGGGTAGGGGTATGGCCGCGCCGCAATTTCGATCATCGCCGCCCCCCTCATCAATGCCCCGCCATGTGCTGGCCGATCGTGTTGCGGTCGGTGTCCTCGATGCGCGCGACGTAGTTGATGGTCCCCCCGCTCATCACCGCCACGCGGTCCGCGAGCTCGAGGATTTCATCGAGGTCCTCGCTGACCAGCAGCACCGCGGCGCCCCGGTTGCGCTGCTCCATGATCTGGCTCCGGATCTCGGAGACCGAGGCGAAATCGAGCCCGAAGCACGGATTGGCGACGATCAGCACCTCGACGTCGCCACTGAGTTCGCGCGCCAGCACCGCGCGCTGCACGTTGCCGCCGCTGAGCGTCTCGATGGGTGCATCGGGGCCCTGTGTCTTGACGCGGTACCTGGCGATGAGTTCGCGGGCCTTGGCCTTCATCGGACCGGGCGACATCCACCAGCCGAGCTTGGCCACCGGGGGCTTGTCGAACGAGCGGAAGGCGATGTTCTCGGCAACGCTCATCCGCGGCACGGCGGCGTTCTTCAGCGGCTCCTCGGGCAGGCCGAACACCTTGTACCTGTCGAAGCTGCCGCGCTTCGGTTCGAACCGCTGGCCATCGATGAAGATGGCGCCGTCGGCGAGCGGGCGCTGGCCGCTCAGCGCCTCGACCAGCGCCGACTGGCCGTTGCCGGAGACGCCGGCGATACCGACGATCTCGCCCGCCTTGACCTTGAGGTTCACCGACCTGACGACGGGCGTTCCCTCGCTGTCCTCGGCGAAGATGCCGGCGAGTTCGAGCCGGTCGGAGCCCTCGCCGTGGCTGAGGCGCGCGGCCCGTTCGCGGATCGGGGTGTCGCCGATCATCATGGCGCTCATGTCCGCGACGCTCGCCGCCCGCGCATCGCCCGAGCCGGTGAAGCGGCCCCGGCGCAGCACCGTGAAGTGGTCGCAGAAGGCCTTCACCTCGCGGAACTTGTGCGAGATCATCAGCACCGTGATCTCCCTGCGGGCGGCCATGCCGCCGAGCAGCCCGAGCATCTCGTCGGCCTCGCCCGGGGTCAGCACCGAGGTCGGCTCGTCGAGGATCATGAAGCGCTGGTCGAGATAGAGGAGCTTCAGGATCTCGAGCTTCTGCTTCTCGCCCGCGCTGAGCTGGCTGACCTGGCTGTCGAGCGGTACCCGGAACGGCATCTCCTCCATGAAGGCGTTGAGCGCCTTGCGCTCGCGGCCCCAGTCGATGATGCCCGGCGCATCGGCGCGCGAGATGACGAGGTTCTCCGCCGCGGTGAGGCAGGGGACGAGCGTGAAGTGCTGGTAGACCATGCCGATGCCGTGGGCGCGCGCATCGCCGGGAGACCGGATCGAGACCTCCTTGCCGTCGAGCAGCACCCGGCCGCTGTCGGCGGCGTAGAACCCCATGATGCACTTGACCAGTGTCGACTTACCGGCCCCGTTCTCCCCCAGCAGCGCATGGAAGGAGCCCGCCTCGACCTTGATCGAGACGTCGTCGAGGGCCCGCAGCGGCCCGAAGATCTTGGTCATGCCGATGGCCTCGAGGGCGGGCGCACGCTGGTCCATCACAGCACCTCCATCAGCGCGCCCGAGGTGGCAACGGCGCCGAACACCCCGCCCTGCATCTTGATCATGTCGATGGCCGCGAGGTGGTTGTCGTACCTGGTGGCGCCGCAGCAGTCCTCGAGCAGCACGCATTCGAAGCCGCGATCGTTCGCCTCGCGCATGGTCGTGTGGACGCACACGTCGGTGGTGATGCCGGCGAGGACGATATTGCGGATGCCCTTGAGGCGAAGGATCAGCTCGAGGTCGGTCGAGGCGAAGCTGCCCTTGCCCGGCTTGTCGATGATCGCCTCGCCCGGCAGCGGCGCGAGTTCGGGAATGATCTCCCAGCCTGGCTCGCCGCGGACGAGGATGCGTCCCTGCGGGCCCTGGTCACCGATGCCGGCGCCGATGCGCTGGCTGCGCCAGCGCTTGTTGGCGGGCAGGTCGCTGAGGTCGGGCTTGTGGCCCTCGCGGGTGTGGATGATCGGGTAGCCCCTGGCGCGGAAGGCATCGAACAGCTGCCGCAACGGCTCGATCGGCGCGCGGGTGAGGCTGATGTCGTAGCCCATGGCGTCGACATAGCCGCCGACCCCGCAGAAGTCGGTCTGCATGTCGATGCAGATCAGCGCCGTGTTGCCGGGCCTGAGGTCGCCGTCATAGGGCCATGGGTACGGGGTCGACGCGATGGTGCGGCCACCCGCCACGAAGGCGGCCTCGATGCGCTCGTCGGTGAGGGTCACTCGGCCGCCTCCCGGAATGTCTCGCCGTAGCGCCGGGTGGGTCTGGCGAAGCCGGAGGGCGTGCCGTCCGTCACCTTCACGCTCGCCTCCCAGGGCAGCCGGTACTTCCCGGCGACGAGGTCGTGCATGTAGGTGTAGGGGCAATCGCCGGCCCCGCCCGCAACCGCCGTGAACCCACGGTGGCCGAGCTGGTAGATGTTGTTCTCGACGCCCCAGTTGGCGCGGGCCTCGCGCACGAGGTCGGGCCGGACCTCGGCGGTGATGATCTCGTCCGGGCGGCCGGTAACCCCCTCGGCGAGGATGGTGCCGTCGAAGTCGACGATCATGCCCTCGCCCATCGAGTCGAACGTGCCGTCCGAGCCGCACATGCAGACATTGGCCGTGACCATCAGGTTGTGGAAGCTGTTGGCCTGGTTGGTGAAGCGCCACGCGTTGCGGATGGGAGCGGTGTAGCCGGCAGTGCGCAGCATGATTTCGGCGCCCTTGTAGGCCGCCTCGCGCGCCATTTCGGGGAACATGCCGTCGTGGCAGATGATGAGGCTGAGCTTTGCCCCCTTCGGCCCCTCGATCACCGGAATGCCGAGGTCGCCGGGCTCCCACGGTTCGACCGGCACCCAGGGATGGAGCTTGCGGTAGTAGAGCTTCAGCTCGCCCGTAGCGTCGATGATGATGCCGGAATTGTACGGGTTGCCGCCCGGGTTGCGCTCCATGATGGAGAAGCACCCCCAGATGCGGTTGGTCTTGCAGGCCGCCTTGAACGCGGCGACCTCCGGCCCATCGAGCGCGCACATGATGGCCGGGTTGGTGTCCATCGAGAGCCCGTGCAGCGCGTATTCGGGGAACACCACGAGGTCCATGGTGCCGAGGTTGCGACGCGCCTTGCCGACCAGTTCGACGATGCGGGCCGTCTGCCGCGCGAGGTCGTCGGGGGTGACGACGACGGGCAGTTGCAGCTGGACGAGGCCGATGACCACGCCGTTGTCCGATTTGTTGAGTCCGCCCAGTCCGCTCATGGCAATGCTCCGCGCATGGTCCGCTCCTACCTTGTTATGGAGAGTTCGCCGGGCACATCGCGGGCCGAGGCTTTCGAGCCGGCCGACAGGATCATGATGACCAGCGTCAGGATGTAGGGCGCGGCGTTGAAGAAGTAGTAGCCCTGGGTGATGCCCACCGCCTGCAGCGAGGGTCCCAGCGCTCCCGCCGCGCCGAAGAACAGGGCGGCAAAGATCGCCCGGACCGGGTCCCAGCGGGCGAAGATGACCAGCGCCACCGCCATCAGGCCCTGGCCCGAGCTCAGGCCCTGGTTCCAGATGCCCGGATAGTAGAGCGAGAGGAACGCCCCGCCGACGCCGGCCAGGAACCCGCCGGCCGCCGTGGCGAGGAAGCGCACGAGGTCGACCGAGACGCCCATGGCCCGCGCCGAGGCGGCGCTGTCGCCGGTCATGCGGACGATGAGGCCCCATCTGGTGTTCCTGAAGGCCCACGCCATGAAGATCGCGAGCCCGATGCCGACGAAGAACAGCGGGTTGACCTGCAGCGCCTGCGCCAGCGCCGGGTTGCCGGTCCACTCGCCGAGCGGAATGGCGTCGAGGCGGGGCGCCTGCGGCTGGATGAAGGGCTTGCCGAAAAAGAAGGCGAGCCCGGTGCCGAAGCTCATCATCGCGATCCCCACGGCGATGTCGTTCACCCGCGGCAGCTTGCAGATGTAGCCGTGCAGCGCCCCCAGCAGCAGCCCGGAGCAGCCGGCGGCGAGGACGCCCAGCCACGGGTTGCCGCTCAGATACGAGGTCGCGTAGGCGACCATCGCCCCCAGCACCAGGTTGCCCTCGAGGCCCAGGTTGATGCGCCCCGATTTCTCGGTGAGCGTTTCGCCCAGCGCCACGAACATGAAGGGGGTGGAGACGCGGATCGCGCCCCCCAGCATGGCGATGAGGACGGTGACGAGGTTGTCCATCTAGGTGCGCTCCCCTGTCGGCCTGGCCTGGAAGATCCGGAAGCGCCCGTAGAAGGTCTCGCTGACCAGCAGCACCACGAACAGGATGCCCTGCAGCACGAGGATGGTCGCGTCGGGCATGCCCATGCGGCGCTGGATGACGCCGCCCGCCGCCGCGAGCGCGCCGAAGAGGATGGCGACCGGCACCACCGCCAGCGGGTTCTGCCGGGCGAGGAAGGCGACGAGGATACCGGTGAAGCCATAGCCCGCGACCAGTGAGGCATTGGCCTGGCCGTGGATCGCCGCCACCTCGAAGAACCCGGCGAGCCCGGCGCAGCCCCCCGCGATCATGCACGAGAGCACCATCAGCCAGCCGACCGGCAGGCCCTGCGCCCGCGCCGCCCGGAGGTTGCCGCCCGTCATCCGCGCCGCAAAGCCGAACGTCGTGCGGCTCATCAGCACCCAGAGCAGCACGGCCAGCGCGATGCCCGCGGCGAGGCCCCAGTGCACCTCGGTCCCCGGCATTGCTCCGATGCGGTAGGCGTCCCCGATCGGCATGGTCGAGGGCTTGTTGGCGGAGGCCGGATCGCGCAGCGCCCCCTCGACGAAGAAGTTCATGATCGCAATGGCGATGTAGCTCATCAGCAGCGAGGCGATGGTCTCGTTGACCCCGCGCGCATATTTGAGCCAGCCGGTGAGCCCGACCCAGACGGCGCCCGTGGCGATGCCGGCGAGCGCCATCGCCGGCAGGGTGACGAGCGGCGGCACCCCGTTCGAGACCAGTGGAATGGCGGTCGCCGCCGACACGAAGCCGCCCAGCACCAGCGCGCCCTCGCCGCCGATCATGGTGAGCCCGATACGCGCCGGAATGGCGAAGGCGAGCCCGGTGAGGATCAGCGGCGCCGCCCGCTGCAGCGAGTTCTGGACGGAGAAGGACGACCCGAAGCCGCCGGTCCAGACCAGCTGGTAGAACTGCACGGGGTCCTTGCCGATGACGACGAGGAAGAGCGCAAAGATCAGGGCCGAGGCGATGACCGCGCCGGCCGGGATGGCGATCGACTCGGCGAAACGGAGGACCTGCAGGCTGGATCCGGATTTGTCGGGGATCGCGGCGGTGTCGGCGGTTTGAACTGTCATCTTGCGCCATACGCTCCTTGCGAGGTGGTCACCGGATCTCCCCTCAGGGGAGAGGTGGCGCGAATGCGGCGGGTGAGGGATGAGGTGGCAGCCGAATGCACTCTGTTGCAACTCGCCCTCACCCAGGCTCTGCTCCGGACGTGGCGGTCCTGGCGGCGCGACCTTCTCGCCTGAGGGGAGAGGGGTCGACGTCCTCGCGCCTCGCCTCAGGTGATCGAGCCCTGCACGCCTTCGAGCAGCCAGTTCATGCCGTCGAGATAGGGGTCGTAGTTGTCGTAGTCCTTGTCGACGACGACGTTGCCCTGGTTGTCCTTGAGCGTCCCCTTGTAGATCGGCGCACCGCCCTTCAGCGCCTCGATGGCGGCGTCGGCGGCCTTGATCGCTTCCGGCGTCGCGCCGGCGCCGTAGGGGGTGTTGCGCAGCATGTCGTTCTTGTCGTAGCCGCCCACCAGCCAGTTCGGCAGCGGCTGGTCCCCGGCGACGGCGTCCGCGTACTGCTTGTAGGCGGATTCCCACTTGTACTCGGCCCCGGTGATGAAGCCCTTGGGCGCCAGCGGCGCCTGGCTGGCATTGTGGCCCAGCGTCTTGACCCCGCGGCCCTCGGCGGTCTCGATCACCACCTTGGGGCTGTCGACATGGCAGGTGATGACCTCGCAGCCGGCGTCGACCAGCGCGTTGGTGGCCTCGGCCTCGCGCACCGGCAGGCTCCACTCGCCGGTGAAGATCACCTGCACGGTGGCGTTGGGATTGACCGAGCGGGCGCCGAGCAGCACCGAGTTGATGTTGGA